>DFBZ01000146.1 GCA_002366835.1 Gammaproteobacteria bacterium UBA3067 | reverse complement strand
CGCTTTTTCACCCATGGGCATGACTGAGGAGAACTGGCCGGCAGCGGTGGGCATATTCACCGGCGTGCTGGCGAAAGAGGCGGTGGTCGGCACCCTCGATGCACTTTATGGTGAATTGGCCAAATCGGATGCTGCGGCTGCTGGCATTGCGGTCGAGGAAGAAGCTGGCTTTGACTTATGGGAAGGTATCAGTGAGTCGTTATCCACCATCCCGGCCAAGTTGGGAGATGCTGTTGGTACTTGGGGTGACCCGCTTGGGCTGGACGTGGGTGATGTGAGCAGCTCCGAGGTCGCGGCCCAGGAGCAGGAGGTGTCTGCCGGCACTTTCGGTGCCATGGTTGTACGTTTCGACGGCGCTGCCGGGGCCTTTGCTTATCTGCTGCTGATCCTACTCTATTTCCCCTGTACTGCGGCAATCGCCGCTATTTACCGAGAAACGAATATGGGTTGGACCTTGTTTGTTGCTGGCTGGACCACCGGTCTGGCCTATATGGCCGCGACTATCTTCTACCAAGCTGCCATATTCGCCCGACACCCCGGAACCTCCCTGGCCTGGATTGCAGGCATGGTGGCAATATTCCTGTCTGTTGTTCTGTCGTTCCGCTATTGGGGGCGCAGCCAGACAGCCACACCCTTGGGGTCAGCATGAGCGGACCTGACAGGAGAATAATATGATCCTTTCCGAACTACGTGACTACCTGAAGGCCAATCGACGCGCTGCATTGATCGATATGGCCTACCGTTTCGATACCGACCCAGAGGCCCTGCGCGGTATGCTGGAGAAGTGGGTGGCCAAAGGCCGAGTTAAAAAGCTGCCACAGGGAACAGAGTGCGGCGGTGGTTGTCGTAAATGTGACCCTGCAACGACTGAAATCTATGAGTGGGTAGGGGATAGTTTGCCCAGTGGGTAGATACGGTGTGGTGAGCGCATCGCTGAGGGTGAGCGGCGGGGAAAGAGCCTCGTATGAAAGCCCATGGGAGATCGGTAGATAGTGTGTGATCGGGGGTTGGGGCGCTAGAGGTGCTGCTTCTTTGCGTGAGTAATCTATGGGGCGGGTGTGAAGATTTGAAATATATGGTGGGCCCGGAGTGATTCGAACACTCGACCAATGGATTATGAGTCCACTGCTCTAACCAACTGAGCTACGGGCCCGAAAGCCCCGCTGAAGCGGAGCGAAAGGGGATGCATTAATTGTTGTCCAAAAAGCTTTTCAGGTGATCGGAGCGAGTAGGGTGGCGCAGTTTGCGCAGGGCCTTTGCTTCAATCTGGCGGATACGCTCACGGGTAACATCGAACTGCTTGCCCACTTCTTCCAGTGTGTGGTCAGTGTTCATGTCAATGCCAAAGCGCATGCTGAGTACCTTTGCTTCTCTTGCCGTAAGGCCTGAAAGAACATCGCGGGTCGCTTCGCGCAAGCCTGAAATGGTAGCTGAATCTGATGGTGATTCGATATTCTGGTCTTCAATGAAATCACCAAGGTGGGAGTCTTCATCATCACCGATGGGGGTTTCCATGGAAATGGGCTCTTTGGCAATTTTAAGTACTTTACGTACCTTGTCTTCTGGCATTTCAAGCCGCTCTCCCAGCTCTTCTGGGGTGGGCTCTCTGCCCATTTCCTGAAGCATTTGTCGTGAAACCCGGTTGAGCTTATTGATGGTTTCTATCATATGTACGGGAATACGGATGGTACGTGCTTGGTCAGCAATGGAGCGGGTGATGGCTTGCCTGATCCACCATGTTGCGTAGGTGGAGAATTTATATCCGCGTCGGTATTCGAATTTGTCCACGGCTTTCATCAGGCCGATATTACCTTCTTGAATTAAATCCAGGAACTGCAGGCCACGGTTGGTGTACTTCTTGGCAATAGAGATAACCAAACGAAGGTTGGCTTCCACCATTTCTTTTTTGGCGCGGCGTAGCTTGGCTTCTCCCAAGGACATGCGTCGAGTGATTTCTTTGATTTCTCCAAGGGCTTCAAAACCGCAGGCTTCGATGGTTTGGGCCAGCCGTGCTTGGCTTTTAAGGACGTCTGCTCGAACAGAAATGAGTCGCTGAGCCAGGACGGTATCTGCCTTGGCAATTTCCTGGTCAAGCCACTCCAGGTTTGTTTCATTGGATGGGAAAGTGCTGATAAAGGTTTTGCGAGGCATGCGGGCCCTGCGCGTGCAAAGGTTCATGATAGTGCGTTCTTCTTTGCGAATAATATCCAGGGTATCGCGCACTTCTATTACCAGTTTGTCGTAAACGCGCGGTATAAACTTGAACACTGAGAAGTTTTCAGCCAGCTCTAGTTTGGCAGCATCGGTTTTTTTATTTTCCTTGCCATGCTTTTCAAAGGCTTTGCAGTATTTCTGGTAGGAATCTCTGAGGGTATTGATACGCTCTTGCGCAAATACAGGGTCTATGCCGCCGTCAAAGGAGTCTGCCTCGTCGTCGTCGCCTTCTTTCTTTTCGCCTTCGGAATCTTCGCTGTCGGACTCAAGTTTTTCAACCGGAGCTGCGGTTGGAGGCGGAGTCTGGGGAACCTTCTCGTCCAGATAGCCAGACATAATATCGTTAAGGCGTTTTTCTTCATCATCCACTTTGTCGAATTGAAGAATGATGCTTTCAACGGCTCCTGGCCAGTTTGTGAGAGCAGAAAGAACCTGTCGCATGCCATCTTCAATGCGTTTGGCGATTTCGATTTCGCCTTCGCGGGTAAGTAGTTCAACGGTGCCCATTTCGCGCATATACATGCGTACTGGGTCAGTGGTTCGGCCTGGTTCGCTCTCTACAGAGGCAAGTGCAGCAGCGGCTTCTTCGGCAGCAATTTCATCGGTGCTGTCGGACGCGTCGTTCATTAGCAGGTCGTCGGCGGCTGGGGCATTTTCAAATACCTGGATGCCCATATCGTTGAGCATGCCAACGATATCTTCTATTTGATCAGGCTCGGAAACGGTTTCAGGAAGGTGGTCGTTGACGTCTGAGTAAGTAAGGAAGCCTTGCTCTTTACCTTTGGCGATAAGTTCTTTAAGCTGAGACCTACGTTGTTGCTGTTTGGAAGAATTGTCAGTCATTTAGGCTGCTGCTCTCAGTGGGTTAACCGTTGGGAGATTGGTCTGTTTCTGCGTTTTCAGGTTAGCCGCGCATTCTAGCATGCGCCAACTTTATTCTCTAGGGTGCCTCTGAATAATTCATGAGCACCTGTCTTGCATTCAAAACCGCCGTCTTTTTTGATCACCCTTCCCCTCCTTCTGTATTAATAAGCTGTTTTTTAAGTTCAAGCAGCGCTTTTAACTTTGCCCCATCCTTTGAGCCGCTTTCTCGATCTGTTTTGATCTGTTTTTGAATGGCCTGGGCTATGTGTAGCTTCCTTAGCTGCTGAACGGCCTCGTCGATCTCCAGCTCTGCGCCGTCATTGCAGAGTAAAAACTCTTGTGCCGCGAGCTTGGCTAACTGGCCGCCCTCTGGTGTGTCATGCCAATACCCCAACAGGGCGGCTGTACTGATGTTAGGAGTATTTTGGAGGCGCTCCAGTACACTGATAAGCATGTTGGTATGGCTTAGGTTGAGTTCGCGTAGCTCTTCGGGTATTCCTATTGATTGGGCTTTTTCAGGTAATTGCAATAAGAGCCGGATGGTTTTATAAGCAAGTCGCTGGGCTGGGCCGTTATCCTTTGTTTCCTGAAAGTGATTTTGCGGCGTTGGAGTACTTCTTTGTTCGCTGTGGTGTGCGTGCTCGGCTTTTTGCTGAGCGGGAGCTGGGTTTGGAGGTGCTGGTTTCTTTTTCTGCTCTGCTTTGAGTAGTTGTTCGGCAAGGGTTTTGGGGTCGATTTGGGTGTATTCGGCGAGCTGCGAGAGCATGAGTTCTTTAAGCATGCCTTCTGGCTGCTGTGCCAGCATAGGCAGGGCCAGAGTGGCTAGTCGTGCTTTGCCATCCAGTGTAGAGGTGTCCAGCCCTTGGCTTAAGTGCTCAAGCAGAAAGTCGTTGATAGGCAGGGCTTTGTCAATGCGCGCATTAAATAGTTCTTTGCCTTCCTCGCGAACCAGTGTGTCAGGGTCTTCACCCTCTGGTAGAAATAAAAAACGGATTTGTCGGCCATCCTTCAGGCATGGAATGGACGTCTCCAGCGCTCTTGCTGCGGCCTTTCTGCCGGCCTCGTCGCCATCAAAGCAAAATACTAGCTCTGGCGCATAGCGGAATAGCCTTTCCAGGTGGGTTGTGGAGGTGGCTGTTCCCAGTGTGGCGACGGCAAAGCGAAGTTCGTGCTGGGCCAGAGCGATTACATCAATATAGCCCTCAACAATTAGAAACTTTTTCGGGCTTTGTCGGCTTTGCAGGGCTTCATAGAGGCCATACAGTTCATTGCTCTTGTGGAATAAAGGGCTTTCGGGAGAGTTGAGGTATTTGGGTTTATCGTCACCGAGTACGCGGCCGCCGAAAGCGATGGTTCGCCCTCTTTGGTCGCGAATGGGGAACATGATGCGATCTCGAAAGCGGTCGTAGAGGCGCTGTTCATCTTTTTGAACAACAAGCCCTGCTTCAAGGGCATTTGCCGATTCTTTGTTGCTGTGAATTAAGGCGTTTTTGAGGTTGTCCCAGCCTTGCGGTGCGTAACCGATGGCAAATTCTTTGGCAATGCTGCCAGTGATTTGGCGTTTTCTCAGATACTGAATAGGCCGTTGGTTAATGCTTGGGTTTTTGAGCTGTTCGCAATAGTAAGCTTGCGCTCTGTCGAGGATGTCGAGCAGGGGGCGTGTGCTGGCTTTTTTCTGGCTGCTATGGGTTTGGGAGGTGGGGATTTCCAGACTGGCTGCTTTTGCGAGAGAGCTTACCGCATCCACAAAGTGCATGCGCTCGTAGTCTCTGAGGAAGGTGATGGCGTTACCGCTCGCGCCACAGCCGAAGCAATGGTAAAACTGTTTGTCGGGGCTGACGGAGAAAGAGGGGGTTTTTTCTTTATGGAATGGGCAGCAGGCAGAATAGTTTTTGCCGCTGCGCTTAAGTGGCACCCGAGAATGAATTAAGCCCACCAGATCGGTGCGGGCTAATACTTCTTCGATAAAGTCCTCGGGTATCTGGTTGTACATGCCGTGAATCTTTAGCTGGGGAGGGCTGGCTGGAGTTTTGCGTGGTCTAGCTCAGGCTTTTTAGCCCAATAAGCTTTTGATCAGCTTGCTGACCGCGCCCATGTCGGCTCGGCCTTGAATCTGAGGCTTTAGAATCCCCATCACTTTGCCCATGTCTTTCATTCCCTCTGCGCCACTTTGCTGGATGGCGTCTTTTGCGAGAGTTTCAAGCTCACTTTCTGAAAGGGCTTGGGGAAGGAATTCTTGGAGGGTTTCTATTTCAGCCGCTTCGACCTCAGCAAGATCCATGCGATTCGCTTCTTTGTATTGGCGGAGCGATTCGCGCCGCTGCTTAACCATTTTGTCGACAAGTTGCAGAGAGCGCTCTTCATCGACATCAATGCGCTCATCCACTTCAATTTGCTTGAAGGCAGATAAAGCCATGCGGATTACAGCCAAGCGCTCTTTGTCTTTCGCGCGCATGGCTGCTTTCATTGCGTCGCTAAGTGCTGACTTAATAGTGGAGTCCGGCATGGTTTGCGCCTATGTCCTGTCTGTTGCAATCAGAAGCTTTATAGAGCTTGAGCTGAGGGCTTGCTTGGTGCTGGCTTTAGTACAGACGTTTGCGACGTAGCACGTCTTTTGAAGATTTTTTCAGATGACGCTTTACTGCAGCAGCAGCTTTACGCTTGCGAACCTGTGTGGGCTTTTCGTAGAATTCGCGACGACGAACGTCAGCGAGAACGCCAGCTTTTTCACAAGAGCGTTTGAAACGACGTAGAGCGATGTCAAATGGCTCGCCTTCTTTTAGCTTTACCTGGGGCATGTTTGTACCTGTGTCCGACTGAGTTTAAAAGCACGACGATCTTTGTGTGAGAGGAGAATGGCTCTCGCGTAAAGGCTTCGTACAACGTTAAGCAAAAAATAACTATAGATCAATAAACAGGAAGTGAAGCCTGAATTGATAAAGGGCGGAGATTCTACGCTTTAAAGATAAGAAATGTAAAGCCCTATTGCTGAACTGAGGTAGAATAATCGGCTTTGGCATGAATGATCGGTTTGGAGCAAGCTTGATGAAGCGGGTATTGGGAATTGAAACCTCTTGTGATGAAACAGGCGTAGCCATCTATGAGGAGGGCAAGGGAATTTTGGGGGAAGCCTTGTATAGCCAGATAGCCTTGCATGCAGATTATGGTGGTGTTGTTCCCGAGCTGGCCAGTCGTGATCACGTGCGAAAAGCCTTACCACTGATCAGGCAGGTGTTTGAGCAGGCGGGATTGGAGCTGGGTGATGTGGATGGGGTTGCTTATACCGCTGGCCCCGGTTTGCTGGGTGCGCTACTGGTGGGGGCCTCCCTCGGGCGAAGCCTGGCTTTCGGTTGGGGGCTGCCTTCGGTGGCTGTGCACCATATGGAAGGGCACTTATTGGCACCCATGCTGGCAGAAGAGGCGCCTGAGTACCCCTTTGTTGCTTTATTGGTGAGTGGTGGTCATACCCAGCTTATTGCCGTGGAAAAATATGGGCACTATCGTTTGCTGGGGGAGTCTGTCGATGATGCGGTGGGCGAGGCGTTTGATAAAGTCGCCAAGATGTTCGGTCTGCCTTACCCAGGCGGGCCAGAGGTGGCCAAACGTGCTGAGCAGGGTGATGCTCTTCGTTTTAAATTTCCGCGGCCAATGGTGGATCGGCCGGGTTTAGATTTTAGTTTTAGTGGCCTGAAAACCAGTGTTCTTAATACTATTCGCAAACTCGGTGGTGAGCCGAAAGAGGCATATACGCAAGGTGTTGGTTTGGACGAACAGTGTTGCGCGGACATTATGGCCGGCTTTCAGTGGGCGGTGGTGGATACGCTGACGATTAAATGTCGACGTGCCATTAAGGAAACGGGCTACTCTCGTTTGGTGGTGGCTGGCGGGGTCAGCGCCAATCAACTTTTGCGCAGCCGTCTTAAAGAAGCCATGACTGAGGTGGCAGTGTCTACCTACTTCCCTCCGCCGGCATTTTGCACCGATAACGGAGCAATGATTGCGCTGGCTGGTTTTCTTCGTTTGCAGCAGGGCTTTTCCGATTCAGATTTGGCGATTCGTGCGAGGGCGCGTTGGCCTTTAGCAGAGCTCTAAGTCATTACGCCCTAGTTTGTTCATCACCTAGCAGTTGCTTTCTGATGATCTCGAATACGTCTAAACGATAGCTCTCCGCTTCGTTTACCAGGTGGTGCTTTGCGTTCTGAATATAGTGAATATCAGGCTGGTAAAACTTCTCCTTTATAAAGGCTATATTGGTTTCAGCATCCACCGTGCCATCATCGGTGCCCTGTATAACGCTGGTTGAATAGGGGCTTGATGGATGGTTTTCCATCTTGGTAATCCAATTATTGAGTGCGCCTACCCAGGCCACTTTGAGATGTGTGCTTTGCATGGGGTCGCGGTGGCGAACAAAATTTGTGAAGCTTTCATCGTGGGAGTTAGAAGTGAATTCACGTTTGACCATGCGGGTGAAAAGTCGGCTGATATAGTAGATTATCCGATTTTTTTTCCAGTTCAGTGGATGAAAAAGCGGTGCCAGTAAGATGGTTTTGTCAAAGGGGTTGTCGAGTTTGTTTTCCTTTAGGCTTAGGACAAAGTCCATAAGAATGGCCGCTCCTGTGCTTTGGGCAATCCCATGCCAAGGGTAAGCCAGGTGCCCGGTACTTAATTGCAGGCAGATGTTGAGACTTTCAAGATAATCGTCAAAGTCATCGATAGCGGCTCTCGGGCCAGTGGACAGGCCGTGACCAGGAAGGTCGTAAATGACCACATTAAAACCCAGTTGCAGCATGTGCTCGATAAGATGGGTGTAGAGCCCGGAATGGTCGTAGTAACCGTGGAAGAGAAAGACCGTGCCTTTTGATCCTGCCTGAACATAGGTGTGCGCCACCACTTTTCCGCCCAGCACCTGAAAGAAACCAAGGCTGTGATTAATGTGGGGGTATTGGTCTTCGAAATTCAGGCCGTAATAACGGGAGTAGGGTTGCAGAGCCGGTGAAAGCGGGGTGTGGACGGAAAAATCCATTTCCGGGATGTGTTCTAGCAGTTCGTCGAGATCAAAGCTTGGCTGCATAGCCTTTCTTGGCCTAATCCAGGTGGGTGAAAGGGGCGCTTTCATGACGAATATTTGCCAGAGAGCACCCCTGTATAAGGTGATTACTTTATTCTAGGGTTTAATTCGCCATTCTGGTAGCGCTCAGTCATTTGTTCCAGCGAAAGGGTTTTTATTTTGCTGGCTTGTCCGGCGGTGCCAAAGGACTCATATCTATCTATGCAAATGTCTTTCATGGCGGTGGTGGTGAGTTTGAGATATTTTCGCGGGTCAAACTCAGCCTGGTTTTCTGCTAGAAAGCGTCGCACGCTTCCTGTTGAGGCGAGGCGTAAATCGGTGTCGATGTTGATTTTACGGACACCGTGTTTAATGCCTTCCTGGATTTCTTCTACTGGAACACCGTAGGTTTCAGGGATGTTTCCACCGAATTCATTGATGATTGCTAGCCACTCTTGGGGTACGGAAGAGGAGCCGTGCATCACCAAGTGCGTATCGGGTATGCGCTCGTGAATGGCTTTGATGCGGTCAATGGCCAGTACATCGCCCGTAGGTGGGCGGGTAAACTTATAGGCGCCATGGCTAGTGCCGATGGCGATGGCCAGCGCATCTACGCCAGTGAGTTTTACAAATTCTGCGGCTTCTTCGGGGTCAGTAAGCATCTGGTCGTGGCTAAGGATGCCTTCAGCGCCAACGCCGTCTTCTTCACCGGCCTGACCAGTTTCAAGAGAGCCTAGGCAGCCGAGTTCACCCTCAACAGAAACGCCGCAAGCGTGAGCCATATCCACGGTGCGCTTGGTGACATCAACGTTGTATTCAAAGCTGGCGGGAGTTTTTTGGTCTTCCTGTAACGAACCGTCCATCATAACGGAAGAAAATCCCAGCTGAATGGAGCGCTGGCAAGAGGCGGGTGAGGCGCCGTGATCTTGATGCATGGCGATGGGAATATGGGGGAATTCTTCAATGGCGGCGAGCATGAGGTGGCGTAGAAACGTAGAGCCCGCATATTTGCGCGCCCCTGCTGAAGCCTGCATGATGACGGGGCTATCGGTTTGGTCGGCGGCTTCCATGATGGCCCGAACCTGTTCCAGGTTGTTGACATTAAACGCTGGAATGCCATAAGTATTTTCTGCTGCGTGATCAAGCATTTGTCTCATGCTGATTAAAGCCATTGATTCTCTCCTTAATAGATTGTGAATTAGGGGTGCGCCCCTGAGATCTTTCATGTAAGGATCTCAGGTAAATATGACGTCTTTATTGATGACCGATTATTGGCCGTTACGTTCTTCTAATATGGCGACAGCGGGTAGTTCTTTGCCTTCCAAAAACTCTAGAAAAGCACCGCCGCCTGTTGAAATATAGGATACCTTATCATTGATTTGGTATTTATCAACGGCTGCCAGCGTATCGCCTCCACCAGCGATGGAAAAGCCCTCGCTATTGGCGATGGCAAGGGAAATTGTTTTGGTGCCTTCGCCAAACTGGTCAAATTCAAACACGCCCACCGGCCCGTTCCATACGATGGTTTTAGCCTTGCTGATGAGTTCGGCTAAAACAGCGGCTGATTCTGGCCCAATATCCAGAATCATGTCGTCATCAGCTACCTGGTCAGCGGCTTTGATGCTTGCTTCGGCGTTTTCAGCAAACTCTTTGGCAACTATGACATCGGTTGGCAGAGGCACGTCAATTTTTTCCATGAGGTCTTTCGCGGTATTCACCAGGTCAGGCTCGTAAAGCGACTTGCCCACGTTATAACCTTTTGCCGCCAGGAAGGTGTTGGCGATGCCGCCACCAACGATAAGCTGATCAACTTTTGAAGAAAGGCTTTCTAATACCGTTAGTTTGGTAGAAACCTTGCTGCCACCCACAATGGCCATCATGGGGCGTTGTGGATTATCCAGGCTTGTGGCCAAGGCTTTGAGTTCTGCTGCTAGAAGCGGCCCTGCGCAGGCGGTGGGGGCAAATTTTGCGACGCCATGAGTGGATGCCTGGGCGCGGTGAGCGGTGCCAAAGGCATCCATCACGAATATGTCACACAGAGCGGCCATTTGTTTGGCGAGTGCGTCGTCGTTTTTCTTTTCGCCGGGATTAAAGCGTACGTTCTCACATAGCGCCACGGTGCCATTTTCGAGCTCTACGCCATTTAACCAGTCTTTTATTAGGGGTACTTCTTTACCTAATAGGCTGCTCAGGTGGTTTGCCACAGGTGCCAGGCTGTATGCATCGTCAAACTCCCCCTCGGTGGGGCGGCCCAAGTGAGACATCAGCAACACCTTTGCGCCGCTGGCTATGGCCGATTGGATGGTGGGCAGTGATGCCTGAATGCGTGCATCGCTGGTGACTCTTCCATCTTTGATTGGAACGTTAAGATCTTGGCGAATGAGAACGCGCTTTCCAGTCAGATCAAGTTCCTGCATTTCGGGGATAGACATAACGGTTCCTTTAAAGAGAGTGGTGTAAAAAAAAATGATGAGATAAATAAGTGCTGAGGTCGAGCATGCGGTGGGCATAAGCCCATTCGTTGTCGTACCAAGCAACGAGTTTGACTTGTCTTCCGGCTGTTTTGGTAAGCAGGCTATCAAAAATTGCGGAAGAGGGGTGCCCTTTGAAATCAATGGATACCAAGGGCGCTTCGCTGTATGTGAGTACGCCCAGTTCATCTTGTTTTGCTGCTTGTTTTATCAGGTCATTGATAGCCTCTGCGCTGCTTTCTTCGCCCAGTTGTAAGGTGATATCCACCGCTGCTACATCGAGAGTGGGTACGCGCATGGAATAACCGTTAAAAACTCCCTGCATGGATGGCAGCACTTTTTCCAGTGCGGATAGTGCGCCGCTGCTGGTTGGAATAAGGGATTGTGTGGCCGAGCGGGCGCGGCGTAAGTCATCGTGTACCGAGTCAATAAGGTGTTGGTTGTTACTGTAAGAATGAATGGTGGTCAGTAGGCCGGACTGGATTTCCACTTTGCCCAGCAGTGCGTGAAGGATGGGTGCTAGGCAGTTGGTGGTGCAAGAGGCATTAGAGATGATTTGGTCGCTTTCCAGTAGCTGGTTTTGATTAACACCGTAGACGATGGTGCGATCAACGTCATCAAAAGCGGGCGCGCCAATTAATACCTTTTTTGCACCCGCGTGAATATGCAGCATTGCGGATGCTTTGTTACGATATTGCCCGCTGCTTTCCAGAACAAGATCAACGTCCAGTTCTTTCCATGGCAGAAGTTTGGCGTCACTGTATTGAAACAGCGGGATGCAATCTTGGTTAACTCTTAATGTTGGCTGGCTGGCTGTGTCTAGGCTGATTTCGCCTTTAAAAGGCCCGTAGGTGGAGTCATATTGGGCCAGGTGGGCCAGTGCTCCGGGGGAGCCAAGGTCATTGATGGCAACAATCTCAATGTCCGGGTGCAGCTGCGATTCATATTTTGCTCGCAGAATACTTCTGCCAATACGACCAAAACCGTTAATTGCGACGCGCAATGGCATGCAGAGGTACTTCCTGTAAAAAGAGGTTTGATAAGGCTGCGATGTTAGACGCTTAGTTTTATGTGAAAACCAAACGTCTAACGCTCGTGGTATGTGTCTTTATAACAGTGATTCCGCTGTAGATACAACGGCTTCTGCAGTAATACCAAAGTACTCATAAAGCGTATCAATCGGCGCTGAGGCACCAAAGCTGTTCATGCCAATTACTGCGCCGTTTAAACCAACGTAACGATACCAGCCATCGGTAATACCGGCTTCGACGGCAATACGAGCGGTCACAGCGCTGGGTAGAACGGATTCTTTATAGCTGGCAGATTGCTGGTCGAATAACTCGGTGCAAGGCATAGAAACCACTCTCACCTGTTTTTTCTTCTCGCGCAGAGTGTTGGCCGCTTGCAGGGCAATAGCGACTTCTGAGCCGGTGGCGATAATAATAATTTCTGGGGTGCCTGCGCAATCATCAATGATATAACCCCCCTTTTCTATCTGAGCCAGGGTTTCTGCGCTGCGGCTAATTGCTGGCAAGCCTTGGCGAGACAACGCAAGAGCGGTGGGGGCAGTCGTGGTTTCAATGGCTTTTTTCCAGGCGACAGCAGTTTCGATGCCATCGCAGGGACGCCAGCAATAAAGGTTCGGTGTGCTGCGCAGGTTGGCAATTTGCTCGATGGGCTGATGCGTTGGGCCGTCTTCCCCTAAGCCGATGGAGTCATGGGTAAGAACATAGATGCCTTGCTGCTTCATCAATGCTGCCATGCGCATGGCATTACGGGCGTATTCCATAAAAACAAGGAAGGTGCCGCCGTAAGGGATAAACCCTTTGTGCAGGTTTAGGCCGTTCATGATGGCGACCATGGCGAACTCCCTAACACCGTAGTAGAGGTAGTTGCCACTGGCATCATCGGCGCTAATACCTTTGGAGCCTGACCATAAGGTTAGATTGGAGCCTGCAAGGTCAGCTGAGCCACCGAGTAATTCGGGCAGGATGGGTGCATAACCCTCAAGGCTATTTTGTGAGGCCTTTCGTGTGGCGACCTTGGCACCTTCTTGATGGGTGTCATGGATATATTGCGCGCTGACTTCTTCCCAGTTATCGGGTAATTTCCCTGCCATGCGGCGCTTAAATTCAACGGCCAGTTCTGGGTAGGCTTGTGCGTAGGCGGCGAATTGACTGTTCCAGTCTGACTCTAACTGATTGCCTTTGTCCGTGCAGTTCCATTGAGTTTGGATATCTTCAGGGATTTCAAAAGCGGGGTAGTGCCACCCTAAGGTATTTCTAGCGGCGGCGATTTCATCATCACCAAGGGGTGCACCGTGAACGCCGGAAGTGCCCTGTTTGTTGGGGGCGCCAAAGCCGATAACGGTTTTGCAGCAAATCAGCGTGGGGCGAGTGGTGTCAGCCTTTGCTGCTTTGATGGCTTCATCTATGGCGAGAGGGTCGTGCCCATCCACATTGGGGATCACTTGCCAGTTATAAGCTTCGAAACGTTTGGGGGTGTCATCACTAAACCAGCCGACGACTTGCCCATCAATGGAAATGCCGTTGTCATCGTACATAAGGATGAGCTTACCCAGGCCCAGGGTGCCAGCCAGTGAGCAGGCCTCGTGAGAAATACCTTCCATCAGGCAGCCATCGCCAGCAAAGACGTAAGTGTGGTGGTCAACAATTTGATGATTATCCTGGTTAAATTGGTCAGCCAGGGTTTTTTCAGCAATAGCCATTCCCACCGCGTTTGCAAGGCCCTGCCCCAGTGGGCCGGTAGTGGTTTCAATGCCGGGTGCTTCGCCGTATTCAGGGTGGCCGGCAGTTTTGGAGTGAAGCTGACGAAACTGTTTGATGTCGTCAATGCTCAAGTCATAGCCGCTGAGGTGTAATAAAGAGTAGAGCAGCATCGAGCCGTGGCCGTTGGAAAGAATAAAACGGTCGCGGTTGGCCCAGTCTGGGTTTTGGGGGTTGTGTTTCAGGTGGCTGCGCCAGAGCACTTCAGCAATATCTGCCATACCCATAGGTGCGCCGGGATGGCCGCTTTTGGCTTTTTGAACTGCATCCATGCTAAGTGCGCGTATTGCGTTGGCAAGTTGACGTTGAGTGGGCATAAACTTATTTCTCCGAAGATGCAGGGGGGTGATGACTCGCTTATTTCTGTGGCCAGCAAAAAAGGTAGCCGCAGCCAAAAGGGGCGCTATTTTCGCCCAGAGCGCGGCATACAGCAAATTTTGCTGTAAGTTTTTTACAAATGGATGCACAAAGTGGCGCGTGAGGGGGATTTCTGAGTGTTATTTGTAATAAATATCGGTATGCTGCCATGCTATTTTTCTTGTTTTGGCTATAGTTCTTTGGGGCTGTAGTACTTTGGTCAGGCAGCTCTCAGTGCGTTTCGATATCCTTGAAACCCAATAATAATATTGGAGCGTAAGCAGAAAATGGCCAAGTAAGTTAAATAGCATTCATTGGCAGTGTCGGTTGGCGTGTTCACCACATTGTTTTGTACCTTCTGAACCCACGAGTAATACCTCATGTCTGAATATTCCCTGTTTACCTCTGAATCCGTTTCTGAGGGCCACCCTGATAAAGTGGCAGATCAAATCTCCGATGCCATCCTCGACGCCATTTTGGCTCAGGATAGTGAATCCCGCGTGGCCGTTGAAACCCTGGTGAAAACCGGCATGGTGATAGTGGCTGGCGAAGTCACCACCAGCGGTTATGTCGATATAGAAGACACGGTACGCGATGTTGTGCGCGATATCGGTTACACCAGCTCTGATATTGGCTTTGATGCCGCTTCCTGCGCTGTATTAAATGCCATCGGCAAACAATCCCCTGATATTGCCATGGGGGTTGATGAAAGCTCTGAGCACGAGCAAGGCGCTGGTGATCAAGGCATGATGTTTGGTTACGCCAGTGACGAAACCGATGTACTCATGCCTGCCCCCATTACTTATGCCCATCGGCTAGTAAAGCGACAGGCACAAGAAAGAAAAAATGGCACACTTCCTTGGTTGCGCCCCGATGCTAAAAGCCAGGTAACCTTTCGTTATGACGAAGAAGGGCGACCGGCAGCCGTGGATGCGGTGGTGTTGTCTACCCAGCACAATCCTGAAATTTCTCAAAAAGACCTGCAAGAAGCCGTCATGGAAACCATTATTAAACCGGTGCTTCCTGATGAGTGGCTGACAGCCGAAACCAAATACTTTATTAACCCCACCGGCTTGTTTGTTATTGGTGGCCCAGTGGGTGATTGTGGTTTAACCGGTCGTAAAATTATCGTAGATACCTACGGCGGAATGGCCCGTCACGGTGGTGGCGCATTCTCCGGAAAAGACCCCTCTAAGGTGGATCGTTCCGCTGCCTATGCAACACGTTATGTAGCGAAAAATATTGTTGCCTCAGGCTTGGCCAGTCGTTGTGAGATTCAGGTGTCCTATGCCATTGGTGTGGCAGAGCCAACATCGATCAGCGTGAATACTTTTGGTACGGGTAAATTACCAGATGAAAAAATCGTTGGTCTTGTCCGCGAAGTGTTTGACTTGAAACCCAAAGGTTTAATTCAAATGCTAGATCTTAAACGACCCATCTACCGAGATAGCGCAGCGTACGGCCACTTCGGTCGGGAAGAAACGCATTTCACATGGGAGCAAACCAATAAGGCCGACGAGATCAAAGATCTGGCCGGTATTTAAATCATTGATGCGGGGTGAAAGCCCTGCTCAGGTTTCCAAAAAAAGATTATCAGGACAAGAAAATGAGCGCACAAACTTCAGATGAAAACAACGATTACAAAGTAACAGACATTGGCTTGGCAGATTGGGGCCGAAAAGAAATTGCCATCGCAGAATCCGAAATGCCCGCTTTGATGGCACTGCGCAGCAAGTTCAGCGCTAGTCAGCCTTTAAAGGATGCCCGCATTATCGGTTGCATTCACATGACCGTACAAACTGCGGTATTGATTGAAACACTGACAGAGTTAGGGGCAGAGGTTCGCTGGTCTTCCTGTAACATCTTCTCCACCCAGGATCACGCCGCTGCGGCAGTGGCTGCTGCGGGTGTTCCCGTTTACGCCTGGAAAGGACAGACAGAAGAAGAAAGCGCGTGGTGCATCGAGCAAACTATTTTGTGCAATGGCGAGCCTTGGGGTTGCAACATGATACTGGACGATGGTGGTGATTTAACCGCTATGGTGCACGATAAATACCCCGCCATGCTGGATAAAATTCACGGCATTACCGAAGAAACCACCACCGGTGTACACCGCCTGATTGAAATGATGAACGAAGGCAGCTTAAAAGTGCCCGCCATCAACGTGAATGACTCCATTACCAAATCAAAAAATGACAACAAGTACGGGTGCCGTCACAGCCTGAATGATGGCGTGAAGCGTGGCACCGACATGTTGCTTTCTGGTAAAAAAGCCCTGGTTGTGGGTTACGGTGATGTGGGTAAAGGTTCTGCCCAGAGTCTTTCCCAGGAAAAAATGATTGTAAAAGTGGTTGAGATTGACCCTATCTGCGCCATGCAAGCCTGCATGGACGGCTTTGAAGTGGTCTCTCCCTACAAAAACGGCATCAATACCGGCAAGCTGGAAGATATTGATACGGCTCTACTGGGAAATACCGATCTAATTGTCACCACTACCGGCAATGTTGATGTGTGCGATAAAAACATGCTGCAAACGGTTAAAAACGGTGCAGTGATTTGTAATATCGGTCACTTCGATAATGAAATTGATACCCAGTACATGCGTGACCATTGGGTGTGGGAAGAAGTAAAACCCCAAGTACATAAAATCTACCGCACGGCTTCAACAGATGCGCAGCCTGCTGCAGACTCTGATCATATTTTATTATTGTCAGAAGGCCGCTTGGTGAATTTGGGTAATGCAACTGGGCATCCTTCACGTATTATGGATGGCTCTTTTGCAAACCAGGTATTGGCGCAAATTCATATGTACGAAGAAAAATTTGCCGACTTACCCGAAGCAGAAAAGGCACAAAAAATCACTGTGGAAGTGTTGCCGAAAAAACTCGATGAAGAAGTGGCGGCACACATGGTTGCAGGTTTTGGCGGTGTGGTAACACGCATGACCGACCAGCAAGCTGAGTATATCGGTGTGTCAGTGGAAGGCCCCTTTAAGCCTGAAAGCTATAAATACTAATACTCCTCTGATTGCGTGACGGGCAGCCGCTCGTCACGCATATTCTTTTTCTGAATTTTTCTGAATTTTTCTGGTGAAATACTATGACGACAGACGCCGTTTTTAGCGGTCGATTCAGCTTTGAATTTTTCCCGCCTAAAACCGATAAAGGTGTTGAGAAATTACGCACGGTACGAGAACAACTTGCTACTCGTAATCCTGGATTTTTTTCGGTGACGTATGGCGCAGGGGGTTCAACCCGTGAGCGCACATTCAGCACGGTAAAAGAAATCAAACAAGCCGGTTATGATGTAGCGCCTCACTTGTCTTTTGGTGGTGACGATGAAAACTCCGTATTAAATTTATTGAATGACTATAAGCAACAAGGCATCAATCGCATTGTTGCTTTACGTGGTGACTTGCCATCGGGCATGGGGCCACAGGCTCATCTGGTGTATGCCAGCGAGTTGGTCACATTTATTAGAAAGAATTTTGGTGACGACTTTCATTTGGACGTGGCTTGTTACCCTGAAATTCATCCTGACTCCGCCACCGTTGAAAAAGACCTCGCGTTTTTTAAACAAAAAGTAGATGCCGGTGCAAATAGCGCCATTACGCAATATTTTTATAATGCGGATGCGTATTTTTATTATTTGGAGCGCGCGCAAAAGCTGGGTATTGATATTCCAATTTATCCCGGCATTATGCCCATTACCAACTTCACAAACTTGCAGCGATTTTCTTCCATGTGCGGAGCGGAAGTTCCCCGCTGGATTAGCCGCCAGTTAGAATCTTACGGTGATGATCTGGAAAGTATTAAAGCGTTTGGCCTTGAAGTGGTGACGGACCTTTGTGAAACCCTGTTAGAAGGGGGCGCTCCGGGAATGCATTTTTACACCATGAACCAAGCTGAACCTACTTTATCTATTTGGGATAATTTAGGTTTGGAAAATGTGTCCTCCTAGGTCTGTAGACCTATGGCTGAGAAGTGAAATGCCATTTGCGAATTGACTCGTAAATGGCATTTTAATGAAGGGGCCGCTAGGGCCAATCGTAAGCCAGCACTTTTCCGTATTACATCTCACAAATTCAGTTCGTCTGCTTATTTTTCAGGAAGTATATGTCCATTACTCTCAATGAGCTTGTTGGCAAAATCGTCCACGTTCATATTCAATACATTGACACCGATAAAATCAGCGTGTTGCACGAAAATAAATTTAGTGGTGTCGTGCAAAATGTTGATGCAACGAATGGTATTGCCATTCAGCCGGATGAAGATAAAACTGCAAGCACAGTTATTCCTCCCGCTTTAGAAGCATGTTCCCGTGACGGGGATGATGCTTACAAAATAAGTTGGTTAGTTTTTAGAACACAGGCAGAGCGATCTGATGGCCAGCATGAATGGTGGGACTGGAGGCCTAACGTTTAAAATCTTACCCGAGTTTTTCTCTGTGACGTATAGCTCTGGAGCTTCAAGCTGCTAGCGCTGATAATTCCTCTTTTTAAATTCTTGTGTAACACCCTTTGCGCCGATCTTTCTCTGCTGTAGTCTCTTGGGTAATACTTCTCTTAGAGCCTTTCCAGCATGAACGCAAAATCCGCATTACCTTTTAATAACAGTTTTAGTCAGCTTCCCGAGCAATTTTTTTCCCATCAGCGGCCAAGCCCGGTGTCTTCTCCGGGCCTGATTCGTATTAACACGGCATTGGCACAGCAGCTTGGTATTGATGCCGAATGGTTGGCGTCGGAAGAGGGTATTGATATGTTGGCCGGTAATGCCTTGCCGGAGCACGCCAGCCCAATCGCCACCGTGTACGCAGGTCATCAGTTTGGCAATTGGAACCCGCAGCTGGGTGATGGTCGCGCCATTCTATTGGGAGAAGTTTGCTCCCCAGTAAACGGGCTTCGTTACGATATTCAACTTAAAGGTGCCGGGGAAACTCCATACTCCCGCATGGGTGACGGGCGTTCTCCACTCGGCCCGGTGCTGCGTGAATATATTGTCAGCGAAGCGATGACGAGCCTTGGAATTCCCTCCACCCGTAGCTTGGCTGCCGTTACCACCGGCGACAATGTGGTGCGCGACCGGTTGTTACCGGGTGGCATTCTCACCCGTGTTGCTCAAAGCCATATCCGCATTGGCAGTTTTCAGTATTTTGCTGCGCGACAAGATACGGCTTCTGTTCAAACGCTGGCTGATTACGTGATTAATCGCCATTTTCCTGATGCGCTACACGCAGATAATTCCTACCAAACTTTGCTGGAAAATGTCATCTCACGTCAAGCGCAACTGATTGCTCTGTGGCAAAGCGTTGGTTTTATTCATGGTGTGATGAATACCGATAATATGTTGCTTTGCGGTGAAACCGTCGACTATGGCCCCTGTGCTTTTATGGATACGTTTAACCCCGAAACGGTATTTAGCTCCATCGACCGTGGCGGGCGTTACGCCTATGCAAACCAAGCGGCAATGGCTCAATGGAATTTATCGTGGCTGGCCCAGTCACTATTACCTTTGTTGGCAGAAAATGAAAAACAGGCTGTTGAAGTGGCTCAAAATGCACTGGATGGCTTCGCAGAGTTATATCAACAAGCTTACGAAACGGCCATGTGTAAAAAACTCGGGATGAGTGCAGAAGCACCCGTTAACCGAATGTTAAAACAAAACCTGCTGGATCTTATGAGTAAAGAACAGTGTGATTTCACACTTTGTTTTCGTTTTCTTGCGGAAAACCTCGTGCCTGACGAGACGCATTCACCGGGTATTAGCGAGTTCTTCCAGCTCCCTTCGGCATTTAACCCCTGGATGGAGCAATGGCGTCGCCAAGTCAGTAAAGAAAGCGCTAACCTATCTGCCGTTCAAGCAGACTTGCTGGCGATAAACCCGGCCTTTATTCCGCGTAATCACCTGGTGGAAGAAGTGATAGAAAGCGCTACCACCCATAATGATTTTTCGCTCTTTCATGCGCTGGTTGACTTACTGGAAAAGCCCTTTGATTATCACCCTGAGCGCAGGTCTTATGCGCAGCCGCCTCGACCGGAACAGGTGGTGGAAAATACCTTTTGTGGCACATGATCTGTAGCGTTAATGCCTATGAGCCAGGTGTTTGCGTCGCGCTAGGCTATTGCAAAATCGTGCAGCACTCATAAAACTAAGCCTGTTACCCTGCAAGCGTTAATCGCTTTTTCCGTTAAGGTCATGCGCAATAAGAATTCCTCAGTCTTAGTCTAAGGAGGGGGCAATATACCAAGGTCGATGGCATTGTTTTTCAGCCGCAAATTGGGCAAGTATTCCGTGAATGAAACTTTCTAAAAGTTTGGAATGACACATATATTTGGCGTGGCTCAGCGAGCCAGCCTTAACAGGTGGAAGGTAATGTGGGCTTCTTTTTTGGGGTGTCCTCTAGAGTGTTGGCATTGGCTTTGATGCATTACGCCCCGTATTACCGGCTTTTCTTGAAAACCTAAAGACCGATTACAGCCCTGCAGTCGTACAACTAGATCCCCAGCAAGAAGCACAGCTTGGGCGCTTTGCGGTTAGTCGTCAGATTAAAAATATTGGTGCGTATAGAACCCCGACATTACGCAATATTGAATTAACCGCTTCTTATATGCACGATGGAAGTATCAGCACTTTAAGAGACGTTGTTGAGTATTACGACAAAGGTGGGAAAAGAACGCCTTTCTCAACCCCGCTATTTTCCCCTTGCACCTCTCTGAGTAAGAAAAAAATGACTTAACGGCTTTTTTAACAAGTCCTACCGACACTAGCTATAGCAAGCCTCACCACTAAACATTCAACTTTTCCTCTATTTGTTGTTTATACCTCAAGCATATCAAAGGGCAGCGTAATTGGTATTAGCTCTTTGCCCGATATTCATCCGAACCCTTTGATACGGTTTATTCAACCAGAACAATTCTAGCCCTAGCAGTATATTGGACGCACCATTCTAATCACTGTATATGTGATCAAACGTTCTGATAGAAATCAGCCCCAGATCTTCCCAGCGCTTTAGAATATCCATATGCGCCTGAAAATCTGCCCGATTGACCTGTGTTCCAGTCGCTCCGCTAGCAACCAGCTCGTGATAGGTTATAACTTGGTCTGTAGAAGTCATTCTGCCGCGAACTAGAATGTTCTCAAACTGAGAGCTACCTCCACCTACTAGGTAATTTACGTCGATTTGGTTCTCTGCTGAGTCCGGGTTATACATGGACGATGGAACTTGCAGGGGGTCGTGAAAACCAAATCCACCAGCTGGGTTAACAGGTGAAGTATTATAGCCGCTCCCAACGAATGGGGTGAGAAAGTTGACATTCCAATCAGCACCAATTCTGAACGCTTTAAACCCTCTGTCGTACAGCTCCTGGCGAACTAATCTGTTGTGTTGTGAGTGAGGGTACGCGCCGGTATAAATTCCGCGAGTTATGCCGTTTGTCTCACAGAAAGCAAACCAGGCAGTAATGGCTGCATCACGCTCCGTCGGTGTCATGGCAAAGAAGTTCGGGAATCTGCCAGACCCATGATAGCCAACAGCCCAGCCTGCGTCATGATGTTCTTTTAGATTAGCAAGCGACATTTTTCCTGCTGTGCCAAGCATATCTTGGATAGCAAACAGGGTGCCCTTCAGCCCAAGCGGCTGCATGTAAGAAAATGCTTCGGTATAGTGACTCTCGGCTGTATCATCAAACGTTATGTATATGTTAGGGACTCGATTCGGAACAGGGTCAATAACAATTTTATGCAAATGAATCTTCATGCTAGCGGGGTAAGATGACGCCGAGGAGTTTATAGTGAGAGTTATCTTTCTTACATTGTGGGGATCAAATGTACCCGCTTCGCGTGAAAAATCGTCTGCATAAACAGTGGCCCAAAACCAACCTACCTGCTGCTGAGTAGAACTGCGGCCAGCCCCTCCCCGCATAAAGTCGTATTGTTTAGAGTGGTTCCACCACGTTTCTGTATCTGAAACAAGCTTGAGCTTTATGCCATTATAATCGAAGGCATCCAAAGCTGTCTCATCTGCACCTTCGATGTACATTAGCACCCCAATCGTGCGAATGCTGGATGCGTCCAAAGAACCTCCAAGATCGTACCTTAACTCAATATTAGAGTCTTCATCGCCGCTTGCTGCTATGTTCCAATCTAACCTTGTTGAAGTTGACAGGTCGGTCGTATAGGTATTATCTAGCGTCAAAGATGACGCTGATGCGCTGGACAATTCCCACTGTTTTGGCCCAGTGCCTAAGCTTGTGAAGTCCGCTATTAACGAATGATTCGGAGATATTTTGCTTGGGGATGGGTAGGGCATACTGTCGGTTGCTTCATTCTCATTCTCATTCTCACTCTCACTCTCATATTGAATAGAATCTATACGCGTATCACATTGCATTACTGCCAACACATTTGGGCTCATTTCCGCAGCAAAATAAGGATGTACTGTCGTATAAATATTAATTTCGTTATCAAATTCTTCAATGTATTCTGTCGCTATCAGGCTTGCCTCATAATCAGATTCGACTCCTACTAAATATCCTAACTCCTGATTTGTACCTAAAATCTCTATAGGATTATCACATTCATTTTCCACGCTTACGAGGTCCTGTGAGGAGTCGTTGTTACATCCGAGAAAAAGGCAACTAAACAGAATTAATATCGTATATTTCACAAACTTTCCTTATTAGTTAACGCTGCCATAATCGGAGCGAACTTGCGAACTTGCGAACTTGCGAGTGTACGGTGACCATAGGGAGCGGATGTAATGGCCACTCTATGCTTTCCTGGCAGAAATTTTACACATATATGTTTTCAATATCTACAAGGTTCCACGGCATGCCCTTTTGACGGTAGTAAATACGCTTATTTAGTTTTGCATAGTCACAGAGCAAAATAAGTAGGACGAGAAAAATAAGTCAAAAGCAGGTAGCAAAGCGGGAAGGACACGCCAAAGCAGGAAGAAGCAGGTAGGACAGGCATTGTAAAGGCATTGTAAAGAAAAGCAGAAAATCCAAACCGAAGGCTGAGGGATAGGCACTAAAATAAACGCGTGTATTTTGCTGGAGGTATTAAATCGGCGGGATATTAAGAAAAAAGAATAAAATATGCCCTTTTTCTCAACAGTCAGGTGCGCGAAGTCATTTGCGATCTCGCTTTTAAGAATATTTTAGGGGGGTCGCTAAAAAGCTAAGCGATATTCGCGAAGCGTTTCCTTTTCCGTGGTTTGGCAAACCGTTTGCAATAAATGGAATCAAACTCGGTGGTGTTGGTGACCCATGTTTCTATATCGATACCCATA
>DFBZ01000136.1:1168-19643 GCA_002366835.1 Gammaproteobacteria bacterium UBA3067 | reverse complement strand
CACTTCAGACTTGAATCCGCCCCTCTATAAATAAGATGAGCTTGCTGCAAAACGCTACAAGTAAGGCGTGACCTCTTTATGCGTGTGTGTTTAGTTCACACCCGTTTATTTTTTGTAATCTTGAGTTAAATACTCAGTTGAAAATATTAATTAATAAGTGTATATGTGAATACAGATGGATGGAAAAACAACGAAAAACTAAACCTACTGGAAAGTAGGGGCAGAAAGTTACGGGTCCCTAATGGATAGCCGAACTATCGAAAGTGGTCTATGGATAGATTAATAGAGGTAGTTTGGCTTTTTGCGCATTACTAAGCAAACAAACCAACCAAGCTCACCCCCATTTTTTTGTATAAATAGTTAATAATTTAGGAAAAATATCATGTTATTTTCTAAATATAAAAAACCCACCAAGAGCCTAGGCTTTATTGGTGTAGTGCTCGTTACTATGGTTGCAGTAGCAGCCATAGTAGATTTTAGTAGCCCTGAAATGCTGTCTGAGAATAGTTTAGCAAACAAAACCAAGCTCGTCCGCATGGGCAGTGGCTGGCTTGTCTCTACCTATGGTGATGTAACCGACGGGTCTCAAACTGTCTATGATACCAAAGCTGACGATGTGAGGCTCTCCAGAGATATTTTTGTGCGTGTGTGTCATCCTGCCAATAATAGTAGTCAGTGTAGTTTAGCTGATGACTGGAGTGCACCACTGAATATCTCCAATACGGCTCACTTATTCAGTATTGCTACGGGTTGGAATGAAGGTATAGGTGTAGAGTATCCAGTACCCTTTTACGGGGATTCCGAGAAGCCGAATATCTTCGTTGCCGGTAACTTTGCAGTAGTCACCTGGGTGGGTAAGTATTGCCCTGGCGACAAGCAGAGAATGATCAGCTATACCGCTCGTGAAGGGCTTAGCGTACCCTTTTCCTGCCTTTATACCTCATATACAAATAATGTAGCGGGATACACTGATGATGATAATGTTTATCATCCTCCAGTTTGGAATACTCAACAAATCACAGATGGAAGCCGGGATGCCAAATCAGACTTTAATAAAGGTTTAAGCATTGATGGCAAAGGAAAATGGGCATTCTCCTGGCAGGAAGATCCACATGGTCTGCAACTTGGCGCAGGCGCAGGTCCGGGAGAAGGTGCTTCAGGAGCAACCGTTACCCATGGCACGGATGTCTGGTATACCTATACGGATGATCTTATGTCACAGCCTCTTGCAACACCAGTGAGAATCTCTGATAACTATACGATCGATGGCTCGGGTGGCAACACCAGTCCTATTTATCATCCTGACGACCTTGTGAATGAAATCGAAGTGCTGGAGCGTGGTAATACCGGCGCGTCAAGGCCCAATCTGATGTTGGTCGGAGGAAACCTTGTTGATCCAACAGCCGTGATCGCTTATGAAGAGAGCAAAGGAGCGGACAGACTCGATTCGGGTAAGTTCATTCGCTATCACGAGTTTGCTTTTAATACGCCTCCTGTTTCCACCGGCTTGTATGAAAATGGAGAACCTGGTTGTATCATCAGTGATCCCCTTGAAAACAGTCGTCGTGTGCGTTTTGTTGGTCAACCTTCTCCATCTGCTAATGGCTTAAGAATGGGGGTTTTCTGGAGGCAAGGTCTCCCGACTGAAGGTGGTCCGGCAGATATAATGGTTCGTGTTGGCAAGAAAACGGCGGTTGAAGGATCTACTGGTCTTAGACCTGAAGATATGGAACCTGCTGTGGATGCTAACTGCAGAGTATCAGACTATTTAGTCGCACGAGAGCTTAACAATGTACCTGCAAGTAATATCAGCAGCAACACTGTTCCGTGGACTCCTATAGATTCACTGGAACCATCACTATTTCCTCCAAATGATCTAGCAGATACATCATCATACAATCCGTATGAGGATTCCAAAGCGCATCGTGCCGCAATTGTCGGAGATGACTTCTACCTTGGCTATTCGTATGCGAAAGACTGGGCGGTTGCAACCGTTATAGATCTGGATAACTACAATTTCTGGATGAGGCGTTATAACGCAGCATCTGGAGGTAGTTGGACTGACGCGGTAAACCTCTCTAACATTACCGATGTGAAAACCCATGTTAAAGAGCCTCGTTTGGTGAAAACCCCGGGTAGTGGTATGGGTTGTCCTAATCCTGCGGCCCCCCTTGATCCTGTAAATACTTATCCTGAAAACTGTCAGAATAAGAGTACTCTAATCGTAGCTTGGGGGACAGAGTCAAATGTCTATGGACACATCGGAGGTTCTGAAGAGTTTGATGTCTACTATACACGCACTAAAGATAAAGGCTTAACTTTTGAAGAGCCTGTAGTGGTTGAGGGAGTCCTTGCTAACAATAGATTTGAATCTCAGTTACGCCCTTCACCTGCGGGTAATATCATCTGGACTGTCTGGAATGAAGCAGATAATATCAATGGTGGTACACATGCGATGCTAAGCGTGTCGGATGAGAGTGTTGGAACACCTCCTCCACCACCTCCTGGAGGCGGAACACCACCAGTCCCTCCGCCAGCTGATAGCTATGACCTGTTGATCGAATCATTGGAAATGGATCTCGATGCTCCCGTTATCGTGGATGGTATCTATTTTGTACCACCAAAAACGAATGACATACCCGCACGTGTTACTATTAAAAATGTGAGCGGCCTGACTGTATATAATGGAAGTGTAACTGTCGAGTCTGTTCAGGGTGGTGGTTTCTACTATCCATTTACTTTTGCAGAATTGGGTAGTGGGGAGAGTGCAGTATTTGATTTTACTTGGGATTCCAGAAACAAAAAATCTTATACATGGCAGGCAACAGTATCACCTACCGATATTGATCGAGATATCGATAACAACACCATGAGAGTGGA
This sequence comes from Gammaproteobacteria bacterium UBA3067, assembly GCA_002366835.1. Lineage (GTDB taxonomy): Bacteria > Pseudomonadota > Gammaproteobacteria > Pseudomonadales > UBA3067 > UBA3067. The sequence continues at coordinate 16,763 of DFBZ01000136.1, read as the reverse complement.
GACTATTATAGTAAGGTAAGGCTATAGTAGACCGTACCATAAGTGCATTATGCAAGGGGTGATGACAAATTGTCACTCCTTGCATATAAGTAATATTAAAGAGCCTCTTGCAAAACTCTGAGCCCTATTGAAACTTAAAGTTATCTGCCTCCCTAATTTCATTTTTTTTGAAAAAAGAGAGTAAAAGTTGATTTTTGAGTCAAAAAAATCGTTATTCGTGGTTTTCCACTAAATTTAGAGTATAAGTTCTCTCCGACTCACTTTAAAATACAAAACAATTTTCTCAGTAGACGTCATTTAGCTGACTATTCAAGAAAACACATCATTTGGTTACTGGTTAAAGCCAGTATCCCAAACATTAAATGATACAACTTAAGGATGATACAACTTAAGGACACCCACTAAAATGTTGACCTATTCGAATAGCCGCGTTAGTCTTTGGTTTAGAGAACCTCTTAAAGCCACCCAGAAGGGTGTTGATCTACCCTGATAACTGTTATGCATCGAGCTGCCTAGGTTAATTAAAAGGTTATGGAATTCTTAACGGAACAAGTTGTTAGCTGTCCATATTGTGGGGAGGCTATCGAGGTGCTAATAGACCACCAAGAAGCCGGGCATCAGTATATTGAAGATTGCCAAGTATGCTGTAAGCCAATCATATTCAATGTGGCCGTAAATTCGTTGGGTAACTTATCTGTATCGGTGCGAGATGAAAATGAAGCGTAGTAACCTTATTATTTCAGTTCAAATGTACTGATCTCTATCAACAGCCATAGGTATTGGAAATGACCCGCGCCCGCAAAGAATTAATCTCCGTTGAGGATACGCCGTTTTACCACTGCATTTCCTACAATTTAAGGATACAACTTAAGGACACCCACTAAAATATTGACCTATTCGAATAGCCGCGTTAGTCTTTGGTTTAGAGAACCTCTTAAAGCCACCAAGAAGGGTATTGATCTACCCTGATAACTGTTCTGCATCGAGCTGCCTAGGTTAACTAAAAAATTATGGAATTCTTAACGGAGCAAGTTGTTAGCTGTCCATATTGTGGGGAGGCTAACGAGGTGCTAATAGACCACCAAGAAGCTGGGCATCAGTATATTGAAGATTGCCAAGTATGCTGTAAGCCAATCATATTCAATGTGGCCGTAAATTCGTTGGGTGCCTTATCTGTATCGGTGCGAGATGAAAATGAAGCTTAGTAACCTTACTATTTCAGTTCAAATGTACTGATCTCTACCAACAGCCATAGGTATTAGAAATGACCCGCGCCCGCAAAGAATTAATCGCCGTTGAGGATACGCCGTTTTACCACTGCATTTCACGCTGTGTACGGCGTGCTTATCTTTGTGGGGATGATTATCAGAGCGGGCAGAACTTCGATCACCGCAAGGGCTGGCTGGTGGGACGTATCAAGTTTCTATCTTCCGTCTTTGCCATTGATGTGTGTGCTTATGCCGTCATGTCGAATCACTATCACCTGGTGTTGTTTATTAATCAGGACGAGGTGAGCTCATGGAGCGAGGATGAGGTGTTGGAGCGTTGGGGGCAGTTATTTCCCACCAGTGCGACTAAGTTACAAGTTCTTTTAGCAGCGGCAAGCAGTGAGCTTGTTCGTAAAACTTACGAAGAAAAAATTGAGGAATGGCGTAGCCAGTTAGCGGATATATCCTGGTTTATGCGCTGTTTGAATGAAACGATAGCCCGTATGGCCAATAAGGAAGACGGCTGCAAAGGCCGCTTTTGGGAAGGGCGCTTTAAAAGCCAAGCCTTGCTGGATGAAAAGGCATTGCTTTCCTGTATGGCTTATGTAGATTTAAATCCGGTTCGGGCTAAGATGGCGGCCACACCAGAAGAGTCGGATTTTACTTCGATTCAAGAACGTTTATTTGATCATGCGAAACGCGTTCGTCGCCCGTCTCGGCAGCAAAAAGATTTGGTTCGGCAGTACAAAAAGAATGTTGTCAGTCAGAGTGATGCTGGTCTAAAGCAAGCCCGCCTAAAACCCCTCAATGGCAGTTGTTTTGCGCCTTTATCTGAAGGTATTCCTTTTACACGACAGGATTATTTTGAGCTGGTGGATTGGACGGGGCGTACTTTGCGAGAAGATAAGCGCGGGGCCATAGACGCCCAGTTGGCACCTATTCTGCAACGTTTAGGCATTCAGCCTGAAAATTGGATTGATTCCGTTTCTCATTTTCACAAATATTTTTTTGATGCAGCGGGTACACTTTCTTCTCTTGAGCAATTCAGGGAAAAGAAAAATAGGCAACAATCTGAAAAGGGGAATGCGGAAGAATCTGTTGCTTGGATTAAAGGGAAGGGGGCTTCGAAGAAGCTGTACGGTTAGGCTGGGTCGTTTTATCCCGTGCTAAAAGGTAGATCACTTGCTTGTGGTGTGATGTTTACTTTGTTGATGGCTACTGGGTAGTTGCTGCTCTTCTATCTATTATTCCCAATTATTTTATTCTTAATATAGATGGCTGTTCTTGTATTTTTCTCTTGTGTTTTTTCACCTGGTCAGGGATGAAAGAGATGTTAAGATATTTCGGAATTCAACCGATGCGCGTGAGCAAAAGATTCATTGCTGTGGATTGGTATTGAGGGCCTGTGCTTTACACGGGCAACGATATTATTGAAGAGCCGGATGCGGTAAGTCCGCACGTCCGGATCTGTATGGGGGTACCTTGGCAACGGGGTGTTCTACCATGACTGCGTAATTGATGATCAGTAATGATATCTAAGTTGGGCTATATAAACGGACTCAGAATCAACTTTATAAATAATTCTATGTTCGTCATTTATTCGTCTAGACCAATACCCAGATAAAGCATGCTTAAGCGGCTCTGGTTTACCTATACCTTCGAAAGGTGAGTGCTGAATATCTTTTATTAGTGAGTTAATGCGTTTAACCATTTTTTTATCGGTTTTTTGCCAATATAGGTAGTCATCCCAGGCATGATCGGCAAAAATTAGATTCATTCGCCTAATTCTCTTGCTGACCCCTTGCCATTATCGAGCTGAGAAATTGATTCAATCAGTCTCTTCATGTTCTTAGGACTACGAAGAAGGTATGCTGTTTCTTCAAGGGATTCATAATCCTCAAGTGAAAGCATGACAACAGATCGTTCATTTTTTCTTGTGATAACAACAGGTTCGTGATCATCACATATGCTTTCCATTGTTTTAGCTAGGTTTGAGCGAGCGGCAGTATAACTAAGGGCTTTCATTGTGGTGAATCCTTTAAGGTACATGTACTTGATATTGTACGTTAGTGTGTTGTGCATAACAAGTGCGGTAGAGAAGGATAGGCCTTCGCAGCAGGCGTTGGGTTCTTTTTATGAGCAATGTAGAAGCAGAGAAAATAGCAGCGCTGCAAAAGCACTGGGAACAGTTCAGGTGTGACCATTCCGGTGAAAAAGAACTCCGAAAACGCACTGTAGCTGGTGGCGGAATTCAGCATGTATATCATTGCTTACGCTAGCGGGAGGTGAGACGTTTTTCTCGAGTTTTGGTATTAGGATGGAAACCCTTTTCGAAAGAGTCATTTTATGAAAAAGCTTAAAATACTATATTTCACTTTATTCGTTGCTTTGTGTTTGGGTTCAGAATCGCTTTTAGCAGAAATACAAGAAATTAAAACGTCGACATTTGACGGTAAAAAATTTATTTTCCCGGCTGACATTAAAGGCAGGCCATTGAGTTTGCTTTTTTTAGCAATGGCAGACAATCGTAATGATGGAGAATTGCAGCAGAAAATATTGATAGAATGGCATTTGGCTTTAGAAAGTTCTGATGTGTTTGCCGAGCACCTATCTGCTTATCATTTTTCTGTGGTGAATAAGACTCCATTTTTTGTAAGAAAAGTAATTAGTAATGCAATAGCTGACGCATACAAAGGGATTGTTTCTCCAAGTAAGTCAGGGGCTATTTTTGTAAAGAATTCAAATTTTTTTACAAGTGATTCTAAATTTAGTTTAAATGGAAAGCCTTCTTTGGTTTTGTTGTCATTAGAAAATGAGCTTATTTTAAAGCTAAGTGGTAGCCCAGATAAAAATAAAATTGACTTGCTCAACGCCGAAATTGATGCATACCTAGAGAAAAAGAAGGAGTTAGGTGATGTATTATAGAAACCTCAGATAGGGAAATATAACGGTAGCCCGTATGGGCAATAAGGACGACGGCTGAAAAGGTCGCTTCTGTGAGGGGCGCTTTAAAGCCAAGCTTTGCTGGATGAAAAGACCTTGCTGTCCTGCATGACCTATTCGGCTTTAACAACCACTCACTACTACTTACTGTGCACCGACTCGTAGGATTTAAATAAGAATATTGCTATTTCTGATGCTCGTAGCGGTTTTCAGGTGAGGGGTGCTGATGCTGGCTGGCTGGCGTGGTATGGAGCGATCGTGCTTGGAGTGGTGTACTCACATGATTGCCTAAGCCCCTGGTGGCTGTATTGTCGATGCTCACTGGGGTGATTTGTTACCAGTCTGTTGGCTCGTTGAGCGCAAAGTGCAATCGTGTACCCCATTGTGGTGATTAATCTTTGACGTAGGTCATTGTGAAACACATACGGCGCGCATGTGACATTTCAAGCTTGTTGCGCAGGTTCTCGCTGTTGATTTTTGGTTTTTGATTATAAATAATGGAAACCGTTGCAATTTGCATCGCTTCTAATAGAGGGGAATCTAAAAGGAAATGGCTGTATGAATAATAATTCAAGTTTTCAAATAGTTAGCGTGCTTCTGTTCGGTGCGGCAGCTCTTGTTAGCGGCTTGTCCTATGCGCAGGGTTGTACTCATGCGTCAGGTAGAACGGCGCCAGATAGTCGCTACGTGGATAACGGTGATGGTACAGTTCGCGACCTTCAAGTTGACCTGGTTTGGCAAAAATGCTCAGTGGGTCAAAGTGGGGATGACTGCTCCAAAGGGGCGGCGCGTTCCTTTAAGTGGGACGAGGCTATTCAGCAGGGGCAGCTGGTCAATGACAGCGGTGGTTTTGCTGGGCATTCCGATTGGCGTGTGCCGAAACTTAAGGAGTTGAGGTCTTTGGTTGAGGTTGGCTGCTGGTCTCCTTCGATTAATATTACACTTTTTCCAAATACGCCCGATGCTGACTATTGGACCTCTTCAAGCTATACGGGGTTCACTAACAACGCTTGGTATATCAGTTTTATTAATGGTAAATCCCAATATAATCACAGTAAGGTTAAATATTTTGTGCGCCTGGTGCGTACTGCTGAGTAATTTCTAAAGTCTCTGCGCTGGCTTTAAATCAGGAGTCGGTGGCAGAGGCGTCTGTCTTTAACGGAAGGAAAGCGTAAAAGTGCGCTGTCCGTGGTTCTTGCTGAGCTTGTCTGGGTTGCGGCAATGCTTAACGAAAATACTTCGGCTCAGGCTGGGGCGGGTGCTGCTTTCGGCGTCTCGTTTTTTCGTATGTTTTTTAGTGCATTTATACCCTGAGGATCCAAGCCTAAATAGAAATAGAGTCTTTTTTATTTAGGTGGCGAGCTGCTTATTCTCCAGTAAAAACGGGCTCTCGTTTTTGAAAAAATGCCTGAATTCCTTCCATGGCATCTTTGCTGCCGCCGAGTGTAAGCACCTCATCGAGTTCTGCCTGCAGGCCTTTTTCCAGCCCTTGTTGTTCTCCTGCGTGGATTGATTTAAGGATGGCTGATACGGCTAGTGGAGGACGTTTGGCAAGCCTTTGTGTAAAGCTCTGCACTTCGTGCTGAAATTTCTCTGCGGTGAAAAGGTGGTCGATTAAACCAATTGCAAGCGCTTCTTCTCCGGATATTTTTTCGCTAAATGCCATCATCTCAATGGCTTTTGCTTTGCCAATTAATTTGGGTAAACGTTGTGTTCCTCCCCAAACCGGAAGTACGCCCAGGTTGCTTTCAGGCAGACCTATAAGAGCTTTGGGGGAGTTCGTCATCATGCGTATATGGCAGCTCATTGCGATTTCGCAGCCGCCGCCTAGGGCGTAGCCATTGATCGCGGCGATAATAGGTTTTGGATAGGCTTCAATTTTATTGCAGATTTGTTGGGCCAGTTGATGCACGGTGCCGCTATTGGCGGCTTCGCTTAAGTCAAAACCTGCAGAAAAACCTTTTTCGCCCTGGCCGGTGATGACGATTACACGGGTCGTTTTATCCGTTTCGAGTTCATGTAGTAATTCGTCCAGTTTCTCGAAGGCTGCTTGGGTCATCGTGTTAGCCGGAGGGCGGTTGAGGGTGAGGGTGCTGACGTGGCCATTTTTGGTATGCAATACTGGCATTTGGGGTTTTCCTCTTTAGGGTATCTCTAAAAATTGCCTTTTTACTGCGATAGAGGCGTCAGCTCCGTACTCAACTCCTCATGTAGTCCTTCTACACTCGGCTTTGGCTTCCTGCGTCGCTTCCTTGCTCTCGAATAAAAAATCTAATTTTTAGAGATGCCCTTTATTATTGTTTGTAAGTAATGCGGTAAATTTTTCCCGCTTTATCGTCTGATATTAAGATGGATCCGTCTTTGAGAGTCAAAATATCAACAGGTCGGCCATTACTAAATGCGCCATTTAACCAACCTTGTGCAAACACCGTTTTTGATATGATGGTGTTTTTCTGTAAGCGAAGATTAAGGATACGGTAGCCTACCTTTGTGCTGCGATTCCATGAGCCATGTTGGGCGACAAATAGGCTGCCCTGGTAGTCTGTCGGGAATTGTCTGCCTGAATAAAAACTTAACCCAAGTGGGGCGGTATGTGCCTGCAGAAGAACAGCGGGTGGTGTGAATGTTTGTTCGCCAAGGCGCTTATCGAAGTAATCTTCTTCTGGAGTATTTTGGCTATGTACGAATGGGAAGCCAAAGTGTAAACCTTCTGTCGGGGCGAAATTTATTTCATCAGCGGGTAAGTCATCACCAAGCCAGTCACGGCCATTATCTGTAAACCAGAGGTCGGTAGTGCCAGGTCGCCAGGCCATTCCTGCGCTGTTACGAATGCCTTGCGCGTAAATGGAAAGGTTTCCGTTTTCAGGATTTATGCGCAGTATGCTACCTATGATGGGGTTTTGTAGCTGGCAAATATTGCAGGGCATGCCGATTTGGGTATAAAGAAAACCATCGGGGCCAAATTCTAGGGTGCGCATTCCATGGTGGCTGTCTTCAGGAAGCTTGTTTGTTACCAGTGATGGCTGGGGTAGGTGATTAATATTTTCTTCGATATTTTTGTAGCGCAAAATTTTATCAGGGCCAGAAATATAAAGATCACCTTTGTTAAAAGCGACACCGGTCGGAAGGTTTAAGTCGTTTTTAATAATGATGCGCTGGTCAACGTTGTAATCAGCGTTCGCATCGATAAGGGCATAAAATCGACCTGTTTTTTTTGAGCCGACAAAAACGGTGCCCTTGCTGCCGAGAGCCATTTGCCTTGCACCAGGCACGTTGTCGCTATAAACGCTGAGGCTAAAGCCGCTGGGTAAGGTGATATCCTTAGACGGTTCAGAGCAGGCGTTTAGGCACAGGCTTAAACCTAGTAGGCTGAGGCAAAGTGGGATTTTTTTCATCGCTTATTATTTGGTATGGTTGGCGGTGATGGTTAGTCTGAAAGTTTGCGATATAGGGAGCGTACACTGATTCCCGCGATCTTTGCTACTTTTTCCTTGTCATCTGGATATTTCTCCATAAGGCTTTCGAGATAGTGTTTTTCTAGGGTTTTTAGGTCTGACTCTTCTTTGTCTTGTTGTGTATTAATTTTAAAACACTGGTCAAGCACGTGTTTGTCTATGATATTGGTGTTGGCCAGCACGGTAGCGCGGGTGAGTATGTTGCGCAGTTCTCGAATATTCCCCCGGTAGTGATGTTTTTGGAGTTGAGAAACAGCGGTGCTGGTGAGCACGAAATCTGCTTCGGGGGTGATCTTTTTTAACAGTGTTTTGGCGATGACGGGAATATCTTCAGTGCGTTCTTGCAAAGAGGGGATATGAATGGGGAATACGTTGATACGGTAGTAAAGATCCTGGCGGAATATGTTTTCTTCTACCAGTTTTTCGATATTTTTATGGGTGGCGCAAATTAAGCGAAAGAGGGTGATTTTCGGTTCTGTGCTGCCAACGGGTCGGTAGGTGCCAGTTTCTAATAAGCGCAAGAGTTTAACTTGTAGCGGGTAGGGGATGTCGGCAATTTCATCGAGAAATAATGTGCCGCCATTGGCTGCTTCTGCCAAGCCTGGTTTATCGTGGGTGGCACCGGTAAATGCCCCTTTTACGTAACCAAATAGCTCGCTTTCAAACAGGCTTTCGGTCAAGCCTGCGCATTCTAGGGTCACCATCGGGCTATCTTTTCTTAAGCTGGCATTGTGAAGCGCATGGGCGGCCAGTTCTTTACCGCTGCCAGATTCGCCGAGTAGTAATACCGATGCATCGCTCGGCCCAACACGTGTAATAAGTTCGACGGTGCGATTAAAGGCAGGGCTATTGCCCACCCAGTTTTGGCTACTGTCTTCTGCGCTGGCGATCGCTACGGGTTTGAGTAACTCGACGAAATACTTCACCTTGCTACCTTCGGTAATGGGCAGTAGCTCGACGTCTACATGCTCTTTTCCGCGCGGGGTTTGGTGAATGTGCAGCACCCGCTCTTTTCTGAGGGACGTTTTGGCCGCAATGAGTGGGCAGTCCTCTCCGGCCTGGTTGCAGGGTTTGGTGTAGCCATGGGAGACTTGATAGCAGTAGTTGCTTTGTTCGGTGTTTATTTCGCCAAAACGCTCTGCGTACAAGTCGTTGGTGGCAAGAATTTTATAATCCGCCGTTACCAGTATGGCGGGATGCTCATAACCGTCGAGCATTTTGGCCATGTCGCTGCTGGTTTCTCGTGCAATGATTTTCATTTACAATTCTCGCTAAGTGTCATTATTGACGAAAGTGCTGTCAAAAATGGCACAGTGGTTTGCTTATATCAAGTGGCCAAGATGGAATATAGGCGGCTATATTAATGATTTCAGTCACATACATGGAAATTAACGAAGTGGCATACTATATGTATTAGTGAGAGGTAGAACCTTAGAACTCAGACCTAAATATGAGGTATGTATGAATATGCACTCTACATCGGCCAAAAACACTACGCTGTCGTTTAACCCCGATACATCCATCAAACCGTTGGTGGTGCCATTTTTTGATGCGGACAGTAATACCTTTTCCTATGTAGTGAAGGATGTTAATTCCAGTGCGTGTGCGGTGATCGATTCCGTTATGGAGTTTGATTATGCGGCGGGCAAAACGTCCTATGTGGGTGCTGATCGTATTATTCACTATATCGAGGAGCACAACCTTGAGCTTGAGTGGATACTGGAATCTCATGTGCATGCTGATCATCTTTCAGCGGCACCTTATATTCAGGACGCTCTTGGAGGAAAGCTGGGTATAGGTAAAGAAGTGACGGTGGTGCAGGATACCTTCGGGAAGATTTTTAACGAAGGCACTGAGTTCCAACGTGACGGCTCGCAGTTTGATAAACTCTTTGAGGACGGCGATCACTTTAATATTGGTGGCTTGGTGGTTAACGTTATGCATACGCCGGGTCATACGCCCGCATGCATGAGTTTTATTATTGGTGATGCAGCTTTTGTGGGCGACACTATCTTTATGCCTGATGCGGGTACAGCGCGTGCTGACTTCCCAGGTGGAAATGCCCGAGAGCTGTTCCACTCTATTCAGCGCTTATTACTCTTGCCAGATGAAGTGCGCGTCTTTTTGTGTCACGACTACGGAAACGGCCGCGAAGTGGAGTATGAAACCACAATAGGAAAAGAGCGTGAGGGGAATATCCACGTTAATAGTAACGTAACGGAAGACGAGTATGTCACCATGCGCGAAGCAAGGGATGCAGGCTTGGATGTGCCACATCTTATTTTACCTTCTTTGCAGGTTAATATGAGGGCTGGGCATCTACCTCCAGCCGAAGACAACGGACGGGTTTATTTTAAACTGCCGATTAATTTATTCTAAACTTGAGGGCCTCGTGTGGGGTCTATTTTACGATCAATAATAAATACGAGAAGAAAATGGAAAAGAAAATAATAAACAAAGAGTTCTCAGCATCAGGGCAAATCGTTGCGGATGACGTTGCTGAGTTAGCAAGCCAGGGGATAAAAAGTATTGTCTGTAACCGCCCAGATGGTGAAGGCAGCGACCAAGCCAATTTTATTGAAATTGAAGAAGTAGCAAAGCAGCATGATATTGCATTTCACTACCTGCCCGTTGTTTCCGGAAAAATTACCGATCAAGATGTAAATGATTTTGCCGCTCTGTATGCAAACCTGCCAAAGCCGGTGCATGCATACTGTCGTAGTGGTATGCGTTCCACCACTTTATGGGCGCTTTCCCGTATACAAGAGGGTCATGGAGCACAGGAGGATGTATTTGCTGCAGCCAAAAATGCTGGCTTTGATTTGAGTGCGCTGGCTGCACGCACTACGGCAGCACCTGCTGGGGTAGAGGCACAAAAGCCCTCATCTGCAAAAACGACTTGGGATGTGCTTATAGTGGGTGCGGGTGCGGCAGGAATCTCTGTGGCATCCAGTCTATTAAGTAGAGAGCAAAATTTGTCTGTCGCGGTTATTGATCCCTCTGACGCTCATTACTACCAGCCAGGTTGGACACTAGTGGGTGGCGGTGTGTTCAAAGCGGAACAAACAAAACGTAGCGCGGCCTCTTTGATTCCCTCGGGAGTAAAATGGATAAAAGCGGCCGTCGCCGGTTTTGAGCCCGAACGAAACGTGGTGGTGCTTGAGGGTTGCGAGGAGGTTTCTTACAAACGCTTGATCGTCGCGCCTGGATTAATGCTCAACTGGCATGGTATTGAAGGTCTGGTTGAAACCCTCGGTAAAAATGGCGTTACCTCTAATTACCGCTATGATCTTGCGCCTTATACTTGGGAGCTTGTGCAAAATTTAAATCAGGGGCGTGCATTATTTACGCAGCCGCCTATGCCGATAAAATGTGCTGGTGCGCCACAGAAGGCGATGTATTTGTCTGGTGATTACTGGTACAAAAATGATCGCCTGAGGGATATTGATATTGAATTTTATAATGCAGGTGGCGCATTGTTTGGTGTGAAGGAGTATGTTCCAGCGCTGATGAATTACATAGATCGCTATAAAGTCGATCTTAAATTTACGCATAATCTTGTACGTATCAACGGTGAAGAAAAAACGGCTTGGTTTGAAAAATCCGATACCGAAGGTAATAAAGAAATTGTGGAAACCCAGTTTGATATGATTCACGTTTGTCCACCACAAAAAGCACCACTCTTTATTTCTTCCAGCGTTCTTGCGGATAAAGGGGGGTGGGTTGATGTTGATCAAAATACCTTGCGTCACAAAAACTATGACAATATCTGGTCATTGGGTGATGTGATGAATGCTCCGAACGCCAAAACTGCTGCTGCTGCGCGTGCACAAGCCCCTATTGTTGCTGCAAACGTTGTTGCCGATATTAATAAAAGCAGCGCCGTGGCGCACTACAATGGTTACGGCTCTTGTCCATTAACCGTTGAGCGTGGGAAAGTCGTTTTAGCCGAATTTGGTTATGGTGGAAAGTTGCTTCCATCCTTTCCCCCGTGGCTTCTGGATGGAACAAAACCTACACGAGCGGCGTGGTTTTTAAAGGAAAAATTACTTCCTCCCATCTACTGGGAGGCTATGCTGAAAGGTAAGGAATGGATGGTTAAACCAAAAATGAAACAGGAAGCATAAAGACGCGTGCAATCTAAAGTCCGGCTTTTACCAATACTTGATTGGGGTTCATCTTATAAGCGTGACGATTTAACGGGAGACCTGCTGGCCGCCCTTATTGTTACGATTATGCTTATTCCCCAATCATTAGCTTATGCGCTTCTTGCTGGGCTGCCACCTCAAATGGGTCTGTATGCCAGCATTTTGCCCTTGGTGGCCTACACCCTTTTCGGCACTAGCCGCACGCTGTCTGTTGGGCCTGTGGCTGTTGTCTCTTTAATGACGGCGACTGCCGTTGGCAGTATCGCTGAAGCGGGGAGTGTGCATTATATTGAAGCGGCCATTTCTCTGGCCTTGATATCCGGCTTATTTTTGCTGCTGCTGGGGCTCCTGCGTTTTGGCTTTTTGGCTAACTTCCTTTCTCACCCTGTGGTGGCGGGTTTTATAACGGCATCTGGATTATTGATTGCAGTTAGCCAGTTAAAGCATCTTGCTGGCATTCAGGCCCATGGTGATAACCTGCCAGAATTGGCGCATAGCTTGTGGCAAGGGGTTTCAAATGCGAACTTTATCACCCTAAGTATTGGTATGCTTGGGCTGTTATTTCTCATTTTCGTGCGTTCTAAACTGGCTGGAGTATTACGTTATTTCGGGATTTCTGAGAGCCTGACAGGGATGCTGTGTAAAGCTGGGCCCATAGTGATTGTAATATTGAGTACCTTAGTAGCTTGGTATTTCCAGTTGGACGAAAAGGGCGTTGCGGTGATTGGTGATATTCCCGCCGGTTTGCCTTCATTACAGTTTTCCGGATTCGAAAATATTTTCTCTGAAGAGCTTTTTAGTGCAGCGATACTTATTTCCATTATTGGATACGTTGAGTCTGTCTCGGTGGGTAAAACTTTGGGTGCGAAACGGCGGCAGCGGATTGACCCCGATCAGGAGCTGGTAGCCCTTGGTGCCTCTAATGTTGCATCGGCAGTTTCTGGAGGTTTTCCTGTTACGGGAGGATTTTCACGCTCTGTGGTGAATTTTGATGCGGGCGCGGTAACCCCGGCAGCGGGCTTTTTTACCGCAATAGGTATTGCTGTTGCTACCTTGCTTTTTACTCCTTGGCTGGCTTATTTGCCCAAAGCAACCCTTGGTGCCACCATTATTGTCGCGGTGATTGCGCTGGTCGATTTCTCCATCATTAAAAAAACCTGGAGTTATTCTAAAACAGATTTTATTGCCGTGATGAGCACCATTATTATTACCTTGGTGTATGGCGTAGAGCTGGGGGTTTTAAGCGGCGTTGTTGCATCAATTGCACTGCATCTTTATAAGACCTCACGGCCTCATATCGCAGAAGTAGGTCTTATTGAAGGCACTGAGCATTTTCGTAATATTCAGCGTCATCCTGCTGTTACTTCACCGCATATTGTTTCATTGCGTGTGGATGAAAGTTTGTATTTTGCGAATGCGTCCTTTCTCGAAGATGAAATATATAAAATCATTTCAGAGCGCTGTGAGCTGGAGCATGTTGTTCTTATGTGCTCCGCAATTAATGAAATAGATATCAGTGCTCTAGAGGTTCTTGAGGCGATAAACGAGCGATTAAGCGAAGCCGGGATTCATTTACACTTGTCCGAGGTTAAGGGGCCGGTGATGGATGCCTTGCAACGTAGTGATTTTCTGCGACATCTGAATGGGCAAGTTTTTCTGACGCAATATCAGGCTGTTAAGGCGATTGTGTCTGAAGAACAGGAGTATGAAATCTAGGGGGGTGCTTGGGCGTAGGGTAAATCGCGCTGTTAGTTTTAGCGTGTATGGTGGTCATGTGGTGTTGTGATATAGTGCCTGCTTCCGAACTTACAAAATCCCTCAAACACCAATAATAACTACCTGCTTATAATGGAAACAAACTATCAGTGTGACTTACTGGATATGTCTGAACCGTGGACATATTCCGTTCATGATCAACTCGTACTTCGAGGTGGTCACTTTAATCGCGGCAGAAAAACCCTTATACACTTTATGCCCGGCACCGCTTTTGGCTGCAAAATATATTGGCCATTTCTTTCTAAACTCGCAGAACACTTCGATATTTTCTGGCATGACTACCAAGGACATGGCGACTCAGATTGTGGGAACGATGAGTTTCACGGTTGGCGCGCAGTGGTGGATCGCGCGAAAGCGGTGATTCAAGAGCATGAGCTGGAAAGTCGCTATGATAATATTATAGGCATGGGGCACAGCTATGGTGGCTGCATGACCATTATTCTAGCGGGAGAAAATCCTAGCTTGTTCGATCACCTGCTACTGACTGACCCGTTTATGGTGACAGAACAGCAGGAAGCTAGCTACCGCACCATGATGCCAATGATGGTGGAAAAAACACGGAACAAAAAACCTACCTGGCAGGATGAAACTGCCTTTCGTGATTATCTTTCGACTCGCTTTATGTTCCAGAATTGGGAAGAGCCTGCCATACAAGCCACCGTTGCACACAATATGCGGCGAGATGAGGCGGGCGTACTGGAGTTGCGTTGTAATCCAATTATCGAAGCGGGTGTGTATGCGGACGTGGTGCCGGCCCTGTGGCCTAACGTGGAAAAGTTAGAAATGCCGGTGAAAATCTTATCGGGAAATCAGACGGTGCCGTTTTTTGCAGAAGCACATCGTTACGCTACAGAGATTAAGGAAAATGTTTCGCTGACTAAGGTTGAGGGCGGGCATAACTTTATGCAGGAGCATATAAACGATAGTTACCAAGCTGTTAAAAAAGCAATGGAACAGTTCGGTTATTAATTCAGGGCACCTACGATTAAATAGAGGTGATACTGCCTCCAACTCCATTCGCTGAGGCAAAGGTATCTGGTTCAGCAACTAAAGTGGACCAAAGTAGTAAGTCATAATAACGACGAATATTTTCCACATAAGTAAGCGCTTGGCTGGCGCTAAGCGAATACCCAAAGCGGGTGTCTTTATACCAGCGGGGTTGTTGAAGTAAGGGAATATAAGCTTTTACGCTGTGCCAGTTGTACGAATTTAAGCCTTGTGTTTTTGCAATTTGACGCGCGTCGGATATATGCCCGTATCCAGCATTGTAGGCGGCGAGTCCAAACCATACTTTATGCTCAGCTGTCATTTTATCAGGCTGTCGGTCTATGAGTTTTCGCAGATAGGCGGCGCCACCTTCTACGCTCTGCTCTGGGTTGCTCCGATTATAAACCCCCATCTCTTTCGCAGTTCTCTGGGTCAGCATCATCAGGCCCCTTACACCGGTTGGTGAAATGGCTTTCGCATTCCATGCTGATTCTTGATAGCTCACCGCTGCGAGTAAGCGCCAATCGAAGTCGTGCTGATCAGCGGCTTTTTGAAATGTGTCTCGATAGCGTGGTAAACGCTTCTTAATGTGCCGTTGAAAAATTCGGGCACTGCTGTAGTTGATCGAATCGATATGCTTATAGAGCTGCTGGTTTATTTTTTGAATGCCATTTTCTTTTTTGATATTTACAAGATAGTTATGTGCGGCCATATACAGACTATTGTCACCATCCTTTGAAAAAACCCAGCGTATAGCCTGAGGTCGAGTGAGGCTAAAAGCAGATTTTAACTGAGGATAAATTGGCCGGTAACGGTCGTAATCGTTGGTATTAATAATGGCGTAGTCTACTTCATTATTTGCCAGCAAATTTAACGTTTGATTCGTGTATAAGTGCTCGGTTTTTAACCACTTGATGCCAGGGTGTTGCGTTTCAAATTTTTCGAGTTGGCTTTTAGTTAAGCTGTTTGCGGAAACCAAGATAGTTGCACTTTGAATAGCGTCTAGCGACTCGGGCCGTTTTTGATTTCTGGGGTAAATAAGCCTTGGCTCGGTAAATAGGTAGGGAACAGAAACACG
>DFBZ01000136.1:0-1035 GCA_002366835.1 Gammaproteobacteria bacterium UBA3067 | reverse complement strand
CTGCCTTTCTGAAAGACATTTTCGAGAGTAGGGCTACTTTGTTCCAGCGTCTCACTGAACAGGAATGCGCTAAAAAAAACGAAACCGGTGATAGTGAGTTTTGTAATTAAATTAATCAATTATCGGCGCCATTTTAACAAAAGGTTGAAATAGAAGAGCTGGTTTTTAGTCGCTCTCTCTAGCCCTTCCTTAGG
This sequence comes from Gammaproteobacteria bacterium UBA3067, assembly GCA_002366835.1. Classification (GTDB taxonomy): domain Bacteria; phylum Pseudomonadota; class Gammaproteobacteria; order Pseudomonadales; family UBA3067; genus UBA3067. Next base: position 841 of record DFBZ01000136.1, on the reverse strand, counting down.
CTTTCACGTTTCGCATACTACGTCAGTAAGATATGAGGGTCTAGTTTGTGGCCGTGTTTAGCTTGTGTGAATAGTAACACTTTGTAATTTAACGCTAATATGTGAATTTTCCTATCGACTATTTTTTTGCATTTAATTCTTTAGATACAACTAGCTAGTTATACTTTTTAAAGTGATGTATTGGGTGAGTAAGCAGGGTTTTGTTCTTATCTATTCGGCTCTATTCTCCCAAGATCGATTCGATCTAGACTCGAGAACCGCCCACAAGCGGGCCGTTACCCTCATCGACTGGCTCCGGTTTTTGATATCAAGTATTATTGCCGCCTTCCTTTATCCTATTTGTTGGCGAGTTAATAATGCTCAAACTGCACGGTGCTCCTGCTTTTTCCGAAATACGCTTAAAAAAATTGTTAGACAATATTCAAGGTAGTATTCCAGATATATGCCATATATCTGGCTCCTATCTTCACCTTGCCGATCATGAAGGAAAGTTAGAACAGAGTGAGCTGGCGCTTATAGAGCGCCTTCTGACCTACGGGCCCAGCACTGCGCATAGGGAAAGCAACGCAGGTGAGCATGAGCTCTCGTTGGTGGTCGTGCCGCGCCCAGGCACTATTTCTCCATGGTCGACTAAGGCAAGCGATATTGCTCATAATTGTGGTCTGGTAAATGTTAAACGCTTGGAGAGAGGGATCGTTTTTCATATCGCCAGCCACCGCAACTTAAGCCAAGCTGATCTAGAGCAGTTATATCCCTTTCTGCATGACAGAATGACCCAAGCAGTTTTTCCATCGGATGCGGACCTTGGTATTTTGTTTGAGGTGGAAAAGCCTAGGCCCTT
>DFBZ01000016.1:533-4996 GCA_002366835.1 Gammaproteobacteria bacterium UBA3067 | reverse complement strand
CAGTGTCAAGGCCCTGGATTTATCCGATATTCCGCTGGTGGTGTCTGTAGCGGATGACCCCAATATTATGTTGCTATTTGATACCTCTGGTTCAATGAATTGCTTAATTAACGACAGCACCAGTACCGGCTGCGACAGCACCAGCGGCAGCGACCCCACTTCACGACTTAGCATAGCGCAAGATGCTGCAGCAATGCTGCTAAATAACAATATCAGTAATGCTTATGTTGGTTTGGCCATTTTTGGTGAGGGGGGTGCACAAATTGAAAAAGGGCTTACCGCTATAGAGTCCACGGGTGACGTTAACCGAACTAATTTAATCGCAGCCATTAACGCCCTAACAGCCGATCAGTCTACACCACTGACCAGTTCTTTGGCACAGGTGGGGCGATATTTTATACAGGATACGGCCTCGAACGTTGAGCTGGATGTCACTGCTTCCTCGGCTGGCATCACCAGCCCTATGTCTGGCCATACCTTGTTTGCGAATCCTCCAAGCTATGACGGTAGCGTAGACCAGGAGGCTAAAGTAATAAGGTCTTCCTGCCAAAAAAACTTTGTGATTGCGCTAACCGATGGTGTGCCCACAAGCGATGAGAATTATAACGACGACTTGGCAACATGGGATGATAATACGGTTACCAACATGCCGGGTGTTGGCGATCCTGTGGGTACAGGTGATCTGGATGATGTTGCAGCAGCCATGTATGACCTTGATTTCCGGCCTACCGATACCAGCTTTAAAAGCAACATTATTACTTATACGGTAGGCTTTGATCTGGCTTCAAATTCGGACGCATTGACTTTACTGAGTAATGCGGCGGCAGCGGGCGGTGGGCTGTTTGCAGAGGCAAATGATGCGGCTGCACTGAATGCAGCATTCACCAATTTTGCGACGAATCTTTTTTCTCAGGTGGCCTCTGTGGCCTCCGTTGCTTTTAACACCAGTCAGCTAGAGTCCGGCAGTGCTATTTTCCAGGCGAAATTTGATACCACCCGTTGGAGTGGTGAATTTTCCGCATACCCCCTGAGTGCCACGGGTGATATTGGCGCAACGGCAACCTGGGAAGCAGGCGCCGAACTGGATTCAATGACCCCCTCGGATCGAAAAATATTTACATACGATGGAAGTGATGGGATTCCTTTTGAGTGGGCGAACTTGACCGCTACTCAGAAAGCAGATTTATATAAAGGTGTTGATTTAGACGGGGATGGGAATACCACTAACGACGACCAAGATGGGAAGGCGCTACTGGAATATATACGCGGCGTTCGAACCAATGAGGGCGCGACTAGCAGTGAGTATCGAGTGCGAGACAGTAGTCTTGGCGATATTGTAAATTCTTCGCCTGTTTTTGTTGGTGCTCCTCAGCTTAACTGGCCTGAGAATGATGGCACAGACAATACCCTGTTCGGGGGCACTGGCACTAGTACCTATTCGTCTTTTAAAACTGCAAATGGAAATGTTACGCGTAAACCTGTCGTTTATGTCGGTGCAAATGACGGCATGTTGCATGGGTTTAGCGCTTCATTGACTGCTGGCGATAAAGGGGACGAAGTCTTTGCCTACATTCCCAACGCGCTTTTTTCAACAGATACCAACAAAGGCTTGCACTATTTAGCAAGTCAGCAGTACAGGCATAAGTTTTATGTTGATGCGACCCCGGTAGTTTCTGATGTCTATATTGACCCTCCGGGGAATCCGAAAACAGAAAAATGGCGAACCATATTGGTTGGGGGGCTGCGAGCGGGCGGCAGAGGTCTATACGCTCTTGATATAACTGATCCATCAAACTTTACGCCAGCAAACGCCGGAAACGCGGAAAGCGTGGCGCTCTGGGAGTTTACCAGCGCTGACGACAACGATTTGGGATACACCTATAGCGAGCCCACTATTGCGATGATGGCAAACGGTGAATGGGCAGTAATTTTTGGCAATGGGTACGCCAGTGGTGACGGTACAAGCACTGCACATTCAAAACTGTTTATTCTGTTTATTCAAGAGGGCATTGATGGTAGCTGGACCGTGGGTAGCGACTATATAAAAATTGATGCCGATACCACAGGCAATAACGGCATGGCTACGCCACGGGTTGTGGACCTGGATGGCGATAGCGTGGCAGACATTATTTATGCCGGTGATCTGAAGGGAAATATGTGGGCCTTTGATGTATCCAGCTCCACAGCCAGTAATTGGGCAGGGACAAAGACGAAACTGTTTACCGCAACTGATGCGAGCGGAAATACACAGCCCATAACCACCGCGCCCCTTGTGGCAATAAACCCGAATGACGCAACGAAACCTTCTGCGGCAACACCGAATTTATTGGTGATGTTTGGAGCAGGTAAATATCTTGAAAGTGATGATAATTCCAATAAGGATGAAATGTCTTACTACACCGTATGGGACATGGGTACGGGCAATCATACGCGTAGTAGCTTGGCCAGCCGGGAAGTAGTCTCAAAGGATGTGACGGATGGCTCGGGCGCTGTGGTAGGCGGGTTGCGAAAGGTCAACGGCACAGCGGTGGATTGGACGACTCAAAAAGGCTGGTATATGGACTTATTGGATATTTCGGCACCGAACGGATCAGGCGCTGCCCTCGGGGAACGGGTAGTGACTGATTCACTTCTGCGAAGCAAGGTATTATTTTTTAATACCATTATTCCTGATTCAGAAGATTGTACTAACAGCGGTACGGGTTGGTTAATGAGCCTGCAATTTGATACCGGCTTGGCGCCTTCTTTTGCGGTGTTTGATGCAAACAATGATGGTTCTATTACCACTGCTGACATAGGTGGCGCGGGTTCGCGGTTTACCCATGGAATGCCATTAAAATCGGGCGTACTTGGCGAAAAGCAATATACGCCTGGCAGTGATGGAGACATTGAGACAAGGGATATTAATGTAGGCGCTGGTGAAAGAGAGGGGCGCTTATCCTGGTTTGAAAAATATCGGGATTAATGCGGAGTAATAATACAATTTTGAAATACGCTTTATTGTTTTAATTTTGGCACTACGGAATTAAATAATGTCCTAACCCTTAACGTAGGCGCTACCGTGTAGGTTGGGTCGAACGAAGTGAAACCCAACACCTTGCAGGGTGGCAAGGGCGGTGCTACCTGGTGTGTTTGTTGGGTTTCGCTAGGCTCAACCCAACCTACGAGCGAACCCTTAATGTAGGCGCTATTGTTAGAGAGGTAGTGTTGGGTTTCACTTCGTTTAATGGGGCATTGTAGGGTATTTCGAACATCGAAACTTTAGGCAATAAGAGAGACGCAAAGAGTCGCTTCGTTAATTTGCAACAAGATATAAAACCAAATTTTACCGTGTAGGTTGGGTTGAACGAAGTGAAACCCAACACCTTGCAGGGTAGCAAGGGCGGTACTACCTGGTGTGTTTGTTGGGTTTCGCTAGGCTCAACCCAACCTACGAGCGAACCCTTAATGTGGGCGCTATTGTTAGAGAAGTAGTGTTGGGTTTCACTTCGTTTAACGGGGTATTTCGAATATCGAAACTTTAGGCAATAAGAGACGCAAAGAGTCGCTTCGTTAATTTGCAACAAGATATAAAACAAAATTTTACCGTGTAGGTTGGGTTGAACGAAGTGAAACCCAACACCTTGCAGGGTGGCAAGGGCGGTGCTGCCTGGTGTGTTTGTTGGGTTTCGCTAGGCTCAACCCAACCTACGAGCGAACCCTTAATGTAGGCGCTATTGTTAGAGAGGTAGTGTTGGGTTTCACTTCTTTTAACGGGGCATTGTAGGGTATTTCGAACATCGAAACTTTAGGCAATAAGAGAGACGCAAAGAGTCGCTTCGTTAATTTGCAACAAGATATAAAACCAAATTTTAGCAAAAGGTAATGTATGAAAAAGATGAATGGCTTTACCCTAATAGAAATGATGATTGTTGTCGCTATTGTTTCTATTCTGGCAGCAATTGCAATTCCGTCATACCAGAGCAGCGTGACCAAAAGCCGTCGCGGTGACGCAACCGCCGTATTACAGGGTTTGGCCCAAGCGATGGAGCGCCTATATACAGAAACGGGCACCTACGTGGGAGCCGACCCGGCCACGATATATTCTGCAAAATCCCCAGTGGATGGCAGCGCTACGTATTATAACCTCACCATTCCAACCCTCACGGCAAATGCTTACAGCTTGTTGGCCACGCCCGTTAATGCCCAGGCGGGGAATGGCATCCTCACCCTGACAAACACAGGCCTACGAGGCTGGGATGCAGATAACAGTGGCGGGGTAGATGCTGCTACTGAGCAATGCTGGGAGACAAGTTGCTAAGCTTGGGGCGCGCGTTCAAGCGGAGTAAAATGTTTATGTGGCCGGGTTTCGCTAAAGTCACATGCCAGTAAATGTAGGTTAATGGGTACGACTGCATGGATGCAGGAGGTACGGTTCCATGGAAGGAACCGGTAGAGCCGAGTCAGGAACAGAGGCCGAGAGC
>DFBZ01000016.1:0-475 GCA_002366835.1 Gammaproteobacteria bacterium UBA3067 | reverse complement strand
TTTAACCCAACCTACGGAATATTTTAGGCCGATTTAAATTCTTAAGCGTCAGCTCGATCGGATAGAAGTATTTATTTGCTTGGCTGTGCTAAAAATCACATGCTTAAATAAAGCAGATATTTTAACAAAATCGAAGCGCTGCTAGTATACTGATAAGAGCCCCTTTCTTATTGAATCAGTTAGCTTTTTATGAATAAACAAGCGCTTGCAGCCAGACTGGCGAATCTTTCACCTATGCAGCGTGAAAAACTGCTGGTAAAAATACAGCAGTATAAAGGCAAAAGTGGAAAAGCCTCCGGCTTGCAGCTTATTCAAGCCGTCGATAGAAGCAGTACCTCTCCCCTTTCTTTTTCCCAGCAGCGCTTATGGTTTCTCGATCAGTTCGAGGGGCAAAACCCCAGTTACAATATGCCCGCTTTATTACGGGTGGAAGGTGAGCTGAATCTTGATGCACTGCTAAAAGCCTTTAATGCCA
>DFBZ01000169.1 GCA_002366835.1 Gammaproteobacteria bacterium UBA3067 | reverse complement strand
ACCATTGTATCCAGTGCATTGAAATTAATGAACGAAATCATTGAAGAAAGATATTCACCCGAGGAGTGGAATATCTATACCGCGCAAGCCTCCGATGGTGACAATTGTAATGATGACTCACCTGTTTGTTCAAAAATGCTCACTGAAAACATTCTCCCTGTATCCCAATATTACGCCTACCTGGAAATTACGCCACGACAACATCAAGCTTTATGGCATGAATATGCCAAAGTACAAAGCACCCACCCGGAAGAGTTTGCGATGCAACAACTGGTAAGTGCCGCAGATATTTTCCCCGTTTTTAGAGAATTATTCCAAAGGACGCCTGCATGAGTAAGAAACTGATTTCTGAAGGCTCGGAATGGACCTTTGATCTACTGAACGAATACGACCACGAAATTGGAAAAATTGCGGAGGAGTATCAGCTCGATACCTACCCGAATCAAATAGAGGTCATTTCTTCTGAGCAAATGCTCGATGCCTATTCTTCCGTTGGTATGCCAGTGGGATACCATCACTGGTCCTACGGCAAAAAATTTGTTTCCAACACCGACAGCTATCAACAGGGGCGTTCTGCTCTCGCCTACGAAATAGTCATTAATTCTGACCCCTGCATCGCTTATCTAATGGAAGAAAATAACATGACCATGCAGGCGCTGGTCATCGCCCACGCATGCTATGGGCATAATTCCTTTTTTAAGGGAAACTACCTGTTTAAAACCTGGACCGATGCCAGCTCCATCATTGACTATCTTGTATTTGCTAAAAATTATGTTTCAAAATGTGAGGAACGCCATGGTGTTGAGGCAGTAGAGTCTTTACTGGATTCTTGTCACGCCCTAATGAATTATGGTGTCGATCGCTACAAACGCCCCTCCCCTATTTCTGCTGAAGAAGAACGACGACGTCAGCATGAGCGGGAAGAATACATGCAGAGCCAAGTGAATGAGCTTTGGAAAACCATTCCCGAAAAGATTGACAAGAACAAAAAAGTTCAGCACGCCAACTTCCCCAGTGAACCTCAAGAAAACCTACTCTATTTTATAGAAAAAAATGCGCCTCTTCTGGAGCCCTGGCAACGCGAAATTGTGCGTATCGTTCGTAAAATTGCCCAGTATTTTTACCCCCAGCGTCAGACCCAAGTCATGAATGAAGGCTGGGCAACTTTCTGGCACTATACCTTACTAAACACCCTCTATGATCGCGGTCAGGTTAGTGATGGTTTTATTATCGAATTTTTAAAATCCCATACCTCCGTCGTTTATCAACCCGATTTTGACAGTCAATATTTCAGCGGCATCAACCCCTACGCCTTGGGTTTCAATATGATGACAGACATTCGTCGCATCTGTGAAAACCCCACAGACGAAGACAAACAATGGTTTCCGGATATTGCTGGTTCGGACTGGTTAAAAACCTTGCATTTTGCCATGCAAAACTTTAAAGACGAAAGCTTCATACAGCAGTTTCTTTCACCCAAACTAATTCGTGATTTCAAATTTTTTCAGGTAGTCGATGACGCGAAAAACAAAGAAATAGTGATCGGGAATATCCACGACGAAATGGGCTACCAAGGTATTCGAGAAGCGCTTGCCCAACAGTATAATCTGAGCATGAACGAACCCAATATTCAGGTTTTTAATGTCGATGTAAACGGTGATCGCTCCCTTACACTTCATCACATTCAGCACGACGATCGTCCACTGGGAGATAGCACCCAGGAAGTGCTGCGCCATCTGCATTGCTTATGGCAGTTTGATGTTCATATGGAAACACGCAATAACGGCAAACTAGTCAAGCGTTACAGCTGCCCACTAGAAAGCACAGAGGATTAAACGGGTAACGCCCCTCATTAATTTTGAGGTGCGTTACCATACTAAAACCTCAACACCGGCTTGCTATTAACCTATCCCCCCAATTAAATACCGTCAGTCCCACAAGAATCATCAGTGTTCCAATGTAAGTCCAAACCGAGAACACCTCACCATTTAAATAGACACCAAGAGACAACGCGATAACCGGCGTAATCACCGTAATTAATGCGACCGAACTGGGCGACATCCTGTTTAACACATAATAATAACAAAGCATCCCTACTATCGACCCAACCACTGCCAAATAGATAATTGATAATTTCGCGGTTAATTGAATATCTGCATAATTAAAATCATCCGCAGCGATACTGGCACTCAGTAAAAAAAGAGGCAGGCAGACCAATAGCGACCCCGTCGTTTGCGTCAGGGGATGGCCTTCATGCTGGTACTTTTTAATTAACACGCCACTCAGGCAAAAAAACAATACACTGATCAATACCAATATCACGCCAAGTATCAGCTCATCATTTAGCTGCACATCGTCTAAAAAAATAACCGCCAAACCTATAACGGAAAAAAGCAAGGCCAACCACTTAGAAATACTAAAAGGCGGATCATCAATAATGTAATAAGCCAAAACACCCGAGAATATCGGCGACAGGCCATATAACACAGACACCAATCCGCTGGGCACAAAAGCGGCTCCGGTATAAACAAATATCAGCCCACCGTAAAGCCCCAAACCTCCCGCGAGATAGTTTTTCAAGGCGGTAATATGCAAGGGAATCGGGTGTTTCCATACCTGTAGCAATACCACTACACAAACCGTTGCAATGGATATTCGAATTGCCAAACCCCACAGGGGGTGTAATCCAGCGCTACTCCATTTAATTGCCAGAGGCGTTGTTGACCAGACAGCAATAACGACCAAATAGGCCATTTTAGTGAGATTATTCATTTTTTTCCTCCCGAACTAATCTCGTGATTTTAATGCTGTGTCAAAACTGCAGGCATAAAAAAAGGCCGCAGGTTTTGAAACACTGCGGCCTTTTTTTATGAATAACTTTTTAAATTATTATCCGAAGAACCGCAGCAATACGTGCACGCCAAACCATACGCACAAAGACGTGCATTGGCTTGGCCAGCCGTTTTTGGTTTAGGTTTAGGTTTTTCAAGGACATTAAATTATTCATGCTCGGAGTATTGAGGAGTTTAATTTGTTCGTCAAGTTCTTATTCATGACAATATTATCACTTCGGTCTAGTAAACTAGTAGCCAAATGGCTTCACCACCAAAGACTGGCTTACCCGGCCAACAGGCCCTTCAGTATCGACAAAAAGTGTTTCAGTTGTACCGAAACCCTGGGGCTGAACCTGGGTTTTTGACTCCAGACAAATCCACTCGCCCGCCGGATAGCGGTAAATGCTGCTGTTAATATCGGCATTAATACACGCATTATTGCCACCGATATAAGATTGCCCCAAGCCATTACCAAAATCGGACAACATACCCAAATACGTAAAAGGGGTATTTTCTTCTCCATCTATCAGTTGAGAAGTAATACGCATCCAGGCTTTTCCTTCTCCCTTAAATTGGAAGCCACTGATTAACTTCATATCCACTGCATAATTCAGCCCCGGCACATAGGTGTCCGGATCAACTTTCTCGCCCAAAAAACCGCTAATGGGTATTGGATCAGGATCTGGCGGTGTTTCTGCTTTATATAAGGCGTGCTCAGGCAGCTCGATCTCTTGCACCTTGGCCCGCAAACCCACCGCTCGCGCCACTTCTTTACCATCAGCAATAAGTCGGCACTCGACAACACCGATTCGCCCACCATCCCGCAAGAAATTAGTTTCAAGCTTAACGGGAACTTTGGGCGCTAGGCGAAACAAATCATTGGTAACGCGAATAAAGCGCATCCCTGGATCCGGCGCATGCTGTTCCAGGCCATAGGCCAATATGCCGGAGATGGCTCCACCATGTAAAAGCTTTGGGCTCCAGGGAGAGTTTGTGCGATCGGTGGGGACAAAGTATTCCCCATTTTTATGGTAAAGCGAATCACTGCTCATAGATCATCCATGAAAATTATTGGGGAGTTAATATAAGGGCATAAGCCACGTTTGTATTAATTCATTTCTCGCCAAATACCGCGATATTCGGCACAACCATCAGCACCGACTTTAGTGCCTTTCGGTGTAGAGGGACACTCGTCATTGCGATCAGGCACGCCATCGCTGTCTTCATCCTTAAACGTCGGCTTTACGGTCTTTTTCACAGGGGGTGCTTTTTGAAGCTCTTTTATTGGCTGGACGGGCGTGGCTTCAAGGGGTTTAGGCCTAGGCCGCTCTTCAACCTGGGTCGCTTCCGGCTCGGTAGTACGCGGCTCGGGTTTAACCACAACAGGTATTTCCTGCTCAACAGACTTCACTGTTTCGCTCGGTGCGGCAAAGGCTTTAAAAAAGCGATCCACCGGGTGCTGCGTTGATTTTTCTGACTGAGTCCTGCGTGTTTTTTCTGCAGAGAAACGGTAAACCACACCCACCGATATTTCAGAAGCGTCCTTATCGTAAGTCGAAAACCCTAAACGAGCACTCCATTGATCGCTGAGCCAATATTCTGTGCCGATACCGTAATACAAAGAAACGGAATTATTGTTTTCAAATTCAATGTCGCTAGATGCATTCAATAAACTGGCAAACCCAGTTTTCAGAAAAATAGCGCCACTGCCATAAGTTCGGGCTTCACCGGTATAAAAGTAATGGCCAATCACCCCCGCCCCAAGCGCCTCATAGGAAAGCACACCCTGGGGAGAGAAACTCGCTTCGCCCAAGTCGGTCCAAAAAGCTTCGACAGAAAAGTGTTCGCTAATATCGTAGCCAAAGTTTAACTTGATAGAAACGTCTTGTTTTTGATCAATTGATAAAGTAGGTGCTCCGCTTATATCCGGCTCAAGACTGGACACTCCCAGATTAAACCCACTATAAAAAGAACCGCTTTGGGCAAAAGCATCCTGCCCGCTAACGCCTAGCAGGAGGGGTGCTGCAAGCAAAAAAAAACCGGCTTTACGCCTTAAACGAAGGCCAAGCATTAAAATCAACGCCCCAAGACTAAAAGTTCCCACGCCGCCAATACCATCGGTTTGGGTTTTAACAACTCCCAGGCTTTCTCCATCACCGAGGCCACGAGCACGGTCACGGTAATCGGGGATACCATTGCCATCAAGATCCGCACAGCTGGAAGGATCCGGACACTCTTTTGCGTCACTCCATCCATCGTTGTCGCTATCTAAATCGCGGTAATCAGCTAGACCATCCCTGTCAGTGTCCACTGGGTTGACGGGATTGGCACCCGCCTCAAGTGAATCGGGCAGCCCATCGCCATCGCTATCTTCATCTATGCCGTCGGGAAGGAAATCCCCATCAGTATCGACCAAAACAGTAGCTTCAGCCGAAAGCAGCTCCGGATGTTCCCGTAGGTTAGGTATGCCGTCGCCGTCATTGTCTCCAGTTAGAGACACTTCATCGGACACTTTATCCCGGTAGTCTGGAATGCCATCGAGATCATTGTCACTCCTGCCTTCCACGATGGTTGGAACTCCGTCATCATCGTCATCCTCGTCCAGCGCATCGATATCCCCATCACTATCCGTATCACGAGGCTTATTGGTATCTGCTCCCACCTCATCCTTATCCGGTACCCCGTCGCCGTCACTATCTCTATTGGTGGGTGAGGTGCCTATGTCTACTTCAACCTTATCCGACACCCCGTCGCCGTCAGTGTCGCTATTGGTAGGTGAGGTGCCTATGTCTATTTCTTGATCATCCGACAGGCCATCCCCGTCCGTATCCTGAATGCTAAAGCTTACAGTCTTCGGGGAAGCGCCCAACTCAATACCGTTAAGCGTGACAGAGACCTCCGCCTCACCCGCCGCCTCACTGCTTAGCTCAAACTGATATCGACCACTACCTAGATCCATCCCAGCAACACTTCCAGACCGCCCATTCAGAAGGCCCAGTGTACTGCTTGCAACGACCTCATCCCCACCAGAGACCAGTGCGTTGGAACTGGAGTCCCTAAGCTGGACGCTAATGGTAATAACTTCCCCAACAGTCGCTACTGTTTTATCGACTGAAAACTCTGAAGTTTCAGCATCTGCATCAGCAAAGGTTAAGGTCAGCTCGCTGGTCTCCAACAAGCGAGTCTCATCATTTAAGTAATTGTAATCACAAGGGTTAGATACCGAGCTGCCTGAGCAAGGGTGCCAAGCGAGATAGTCATAGGTCCCCACTGAGAAGGATTGACTGCCGGAGCCGAGCTGTCCAGAAACAGCTAATTCACTCGACTGAAAATCTAGCGAAACACCTTCGTTAATGACACCGCTTACCAACTCTGCTTGATCAATAGGGCCGTTAGGATCTAAAAGAGTGGCCAAAAGGGTAGCGGCAGGAGTTTTCGTGCTGAATGGTCCGGAAGAACCCAAGGGGTAGACTGGGCTAGGCGCTTGGTTATCAGACGGGCTGGACAAAAACCGAATAAAAACAGCACTGTCGTACAACGCATCACCCGTATCTGCAATCGCAAGCCTAACCCGATAGGTTTCTCCGGGGATCACAGACATCTGTCCCGCTAAGGGTACTGAAAACCCGTCATAACTTGTTTCGTATTCACTAAAATCCTCAGGATCATTTGATACATACATATCTTCTCTGGTATCGACGCAAGGGAAGATTTCTGAGGGGTGCATTGAAACAACGCTAATGTCCGAGCCATCACCCCATACGGCCAAATTTGTTTCTGGCACGCTCGCAAGCTGACTGACAAAAATCCCGAAACGGTCATTATCCACGGCGCTCGTACATACTCGATTTGGATAGTCAGAAGAAACACGCACATAGTCTTCTGAAGCAAAGGCAAAGTCGGCTCTCAGCTTCGAGTTTTCTGGAACCACATAAAATTCCAGCAAAACAAGGTCTCGCGTTGCTTCCGACTCTATCTCGGTTAAGGGGTTATCCGAACCCGTGTAATCAGGAAAATCAATATCTTTGCTTTTTTTCGACTTATCAATTGGGTCACCGGCCTGCGCAGCCACCGCCTCACCTGTTGATAAAATAAGACCCGAGGGTATTCCAATTGACTTGGCGATATTGGTATCACTCGGCGACACCAACTTCCGCCCCCCAGTAAACGCCCCAATCTGAACGGTGCTCCCATGGATTAACTTGGGTTTTAAGAGTGGGTTAACAGAGCCATCCCGCACTGTCACGTTCGGGCCAGCAATTTTCTGCACCAATGCCAAAACACTCGCTTCGTCATTCGCAGTAAGAGGGCTAACCTGTAATTCAGCGTGCGCTGTGGTAAGACAAACAGTTGAAAATAAAGCCAAGAAAAACCGGCTAAAAATAGAAATACGCATTACATCGCCTTTATTTTTTTACGCTTCAAGCGCCAATCTCAGGCTTCATTTTATTAAACAGAGCAAGAATGGCATGGTTAATTTTTAAACAGATCTGAAAACTGAGGGGAGATTACGCCGGCTATACAAACGTGTCAAGCAGGGAGAATACACCAGATCACAGAAAATTATTTATAAACAAATAGTTATGAAATACACCGCGCAAACGATTTGAGCCCTACCAACAATGCAATATCAAGCTCAGCGATTTTGTCATCCAGGTAAAGTGCTCCGATACACGACAAATAGGGCAACCCGGCACAGTAATCGGCTTGCCATCTTCGTCATAAATGACCTGCTCCTCAATAACCGCTTCACCCAGCATCCACTTATGTAACGCTTCATCACTGGTGTCGGATATTACCTCTAGCTTGTCCGTCATGCCCTCGCCCTCAAATTTGGTACGCACTTACCTGTATAACAGCAGCTTACTATGATTTAGTTTCTCAGGCCACGCGAGGCCTAATAACCTGCTCGCCAGCATACTTTCAATCGCCTAAACACCGAACTTTTCAGGTTTCATTCAAAGCGTTTCAAACCGGCCTTTTTACCCCTGTTACCGAGCATGACACAGTGGGACTCGACAAAGAACAAGCGAAAAATGTAACGCAGCGCTACGGCCTCGAAGAATAAACCGCTTTCAAGTGATCGAAAGCTACTAAAGCAGCCCTGCTCTATTTATTGACATACAAGCACATTATTAATCCGCTCCAGCATCACCTCGTAATGCTTATAATTCAGCGGAATAGGATATTGTTTTATTTTTTCTGTCTTCCCCACCAATGGCTCTGAGTATTCCAATACTAACGAAGGATAACCTTGAACCATTGCGCTTTTTGCCAAAGCAACTTGTTTGCTCAGGTTATTCTGCGTTTTTTTACTATTGAGCGCCAATTTAAACTGCCCAGTATCTAGGCCTATTTCTTCTGCTACTTTCAGCAAAACGGAATCATCACTGGGGTTTAACGCACGAAGGTAATAAGCCTGCTGAATGGCAAAAATCATTTCCAGCTCATTATCTTGTAAGCTGGCAGCAATCACCGCTCGACATGCGGGGTAGGTAGAGCGCCTTGGTATGTTCTTGCTCCAAAAATCAAAATTAAATTCTGCACCCAGTTCATCGTGAATTTTGCGCCAAGTATCTTGTAGCATGGCGCGCATTACTTGTGGCATGGGTTTATCACTATCCGGCGCTAATCCACCCAG
>DFBZ01000172.1 GCA_002366835.1 Gammaproteobacteria bacterium UBA3067 | reverse complement strand
CCGTTTGGTCATTGCCACCGGCTCTATGCCCTTTATTTTACCCATTGAAGGCGCTCAGCTTGATGGCGTAATGAGCTTTCGTGATGTCAGTGACGTAGAAAAAATGCTCCAAGCAGCTAAGCAATATAAAAAAGCCGTCGTTATTGGTGCAGGTCTACTTGGTCTGGAAGCAGCCATGGGTTTAAGTAGCCGCGGCATGGATGTGACGGTGGTTCACAGCAATGTCGTTCCCTTGAATCGCCAGCTCGATAGAGAGGCCGGGGAACTGCTGCAGCAGGCACTTCAGGCACGCGGTCTCAAGTTCAAAATGAATGCACAAACACAGTCCATTCAAGATAACGGTCAAGGCCAGGTAAGTGGCATTACCTTTAAGGATGGCAGCAAACTGGATACCGACATCGTTATCATGGCCATTGGTATTCGTCCCAATGTCCAATTAGCAAAGGATGCCGGCATACACTGTGAAAAAGGCATTGTCGTCAGTGACACGCTGCAAACCTATGATCCCTCTCTTTATGCTTTGGGCGAATGCATTCAACATCGGGGAGACACCTTTGGTCTAGTTGCGCCACTCTACGATCAGGCCCGTGTCTTGGCCAACCATTTAAGTGAGCACGGTGTGGCGCAATATCAAACCTTGTCCAGCGCCACCAAACTGAAAGTTACTGGCATTCATTTATTTTCGGTGGGTAATATTAAGGGAGATGAGCACTGCGAATATTTAATCTATCGCGACAAGCAGCAGGGGGTTTACAAAAAACTTATCCTGAAAAATAACATACTGCAGGGTGCAGTACTCTACGGTGAAACCCGTGATGGTGCTTTCTACAATGAGCTGCTAGACAATAAGACCCCTCTCAACACCATTCGCCCCTACCTGGTTTTTGGACGTGCATTGTGCGAGAACCAAGACTCCAGCCTCTTCAACGCGTCGGCAGGTGAAACAGCATGACAGACCGCATCCCTAACCAGCCGTTGAGCGCAACAGAAAACAAACCATGCCACACAACCTGCCCCTATTGTGGCGTAGGTTGCGGTGTCAGTGCCGAGGTTGACCATCAAACACGCAGCATTAAAGTAAGCGGTCTCAAGAAGCATCCCTCCAATTATGGTCGCTTATGCAGTAAAGGCAGCGCCTTGGCGGACACCATTGGCCTCGACGGGCGCTTGCTGGAACCGGCAATTAAGGGTAAAACAGCCGAGTGGGACGAGGCTTTAAATTTTGCTGCCGAGGGCTTTCAAGCCATTATCCGCCAGCACGGCCCCGATGCCGTGGCATTTTATGCCTCAGGTCAATTATTAACCGAAGATTATTACGTCGCCAACAAGTTGATGAAGGGCTTTATTGGCAGCGGCAATATCGACACAAACAGTCGCCTGTGCATGTCCAGCTCGGTCGTAGGGCACAAACGCGCCTTTGGTACCGATACCGTACCCGGATGCTATGAAGACTTTGAAAAAGCCGAATTGATTGTCTTGGTGGGCAGCAACACCGCGTGGTGTCACCCTGTTTTATATCAACGCATTAAAGCCTGCAAAAAAAACAATCCAAAACTGAAAGTCGTGGTCATCGACCCGCGTGTCACCGCCACCTGTGAGATTGCTGACCTGCACTTGCAAATAAAGCTCGGCAGTGATGTCTGGCTTTTTAATGGTCTATTGAACTTTCTTGCTGAAGATAACTACCTCGATAAACATTACCTGCTGAACAACTGCCAAGGCTTGGAAGAAACCCTGCACGCCGCAAAAGCAAGCAGTGGCGATTTAAACAACAATGCGCAAGCGCTAGACATTCCCCCCGAAGACCTGCTGACTTTCTATCAGTGGTTTGCCGACACACAAAAAGTAGTCACCCTATACAGCCAGGGCGTAAATCAAAGCAGCTCAGGTACCGAAAAAGTAAACAGTATCACAAATGTTCACCTCGCTACTGGCCGTCTTGGCCGAGAAGGCATGGGGCCATTCTCAATGACAGGCCAGCCTAACGCGATGGGTGGCCGTGAAGTAGGCGGACTCGCTAATACCCTTGCCGCTCATCTGGACTATGCGCCAGATAACATCGAACGTCTTAGCCGCTTCTGGCGCAGCGATAATGTAAGCACTGAGCCAGGATTAATGGCCGTTGATTTATTTGATGCCATCAGCGAAGGAAAAGTTAAAGCGGTATGGATAATGGCTACTAACCCTGTGGTAAGCATGCCCAATGCCGACAAAGTTAAAGAAGCACTCAGCAAATGTGAACTTGTTGTTGTCAGCGAGTGCATTGCAAAAACCGATACCACCGCCCTTGCGGATGTCGTGCTCCCATCAACAACTTGGAGCGAAAAAGAGGGCACCGTCACCAACAGCGAGCGGCGAATTAGCCGTCAGCGCGCTTTACTCCCTCCTGCGGGAAACGCCAGACATGACTGGTGGATTATCTGCCAAATAGCCAAGCGGCTGGGTTTTACTGAATCCTTTGACTTTAACAGCAGCGCTGCTATTTTCCGCGAACATGCAGCCTTGTCAGGCTTTGAGAACAATCTTGAAGGGCGTCGACGTGATTTTGATATCTCTCAGCTGAAAAACCTGAGTGATCAAGACTACCAGGCATTACAACCTATACAGTGGCCCGTAAGCTCTAAGAACCCTGAAGGCAAAGCACGTTTTTTTGCAGAAGGCGGCTTCTATACAGCCAATCAAAAAGCCAGACTCTTACCTTTAGTGCCCAAGCTGCCCCAAAACAGGCCCTGCAAACAATACCCCCTCTCATTAAATACCGGGCGTATCCGTGATCAGTGGCACACCATGTCACGCACAGCTCTGGCCCCGCAGCTGAATCAGCACATCAGCGAAGCCTTTATTCAGATACACCCTGATGATGCGCAGTCTCGCCAATTAACGAATGGCCAGCTCGCCAACATAGAAAGCCGCTGGGGAAAAATGACCGGACGACTTATCATCACCAAGGATGTAAAGCCCGGTGATATTTTTACGCCCATGCATTGGACATCTCAGCTGTCAAAATGTGGCCGTATTAACACAGTGGTTAACCCGGCTGTGGATGAATTTGCGAAACAGCCAGAAAGCAAACATACCCCGGTACAACTCACTGCTTTTCTCGGCTGTTGGCATGGCTTCATTCTAAGCCGCCATAAACTCAAGTGGCCTGAGACTGATTACCTTGTAGAAGTAAAAGGCAAACAACATACCCGATATGAGTTGGCAGATAGACAAAGCTTAAACACACCCGCTCAACAAATGTTGAATTGGCTGGGCTTTGAAAACGAAAGGGCCGCCCAACAAAAACAACTGGAAGTACTCAGTTACGAAGATGCGGGGCGTCAAATTTACCGACTTGCGCTAATAAATAAACAGGGCCAATTACAGGCAGTCGTCTTTGTATCACCCAACACGCAACTACCCACTACGACCTGGCTGGGCCAGCAGTTTGAAAAAGAAAAGCTGGATGAACCTGCTCGCACTGCACTGCTCAGCGGCTGTGCCCCTGCAGGAGAAGACCTTGGTGAAATTATTTGCGCTTGCTTCAGCGTGGGAGAGAAAACCATTGAAAAGGCCATCAAGGAAAAAAATCTTAAAACGCCGGTAGAAATAGGTAAACATTTAAAGGCAGGTACAAACTGCGGCAGCTGTATTCCAGAATTGAAACAGCTTATTGAAAAGAAAACATAAAGCCA
>DFBZ01000090.1 GCA_002366835.1 Gammaproteobacteria bacterium UBA3067 | reverse complement strand
AGGTATTCCGTGTCCCAATCTTCGCTTGTGGCGCTTTTTATAGTGTTTAATATCGCAGAGGTTTTTTCACAACCGCGTAGTTCCACTTGTTTTTCATCGAAGGCCTGCGCCAGCCTGGGTAATATCTGTGTTGCGATGGCTTCTGCTACAAGTAGTGTTTCCAGTGTGTTGCAGGTGCCGTAACGCTGGGTTTTGGCATTCAGTGTCACCTTGAAGGCTTTATCGAGGTCGGCTTTATCGTCAATGTAAACGTGGCAGATGCCATCCAGATGTTTGATAACTGGAACACGGGCTTCAGCGCTGATGCGTTCTATCAAACCCTTGCCGCCGCGAGGTACGATAACATCTACGTACTCTGGCATGGTGATAAGGGCACCTACTGCTGCTCTGTCTGTGGTTTCTACAACTTGTACTGCATCCGCAGAGATTCCGGCTTCCTGTAAGCCTGCTTTCAGGCATTTCGCAATTGCCTGGTTGCTGTGGATGGACTCTGAGCCACCTCGTAAAATGGCCGCGTTGCCTGATTTTAGACAAAGGCTGGCGGCTTCAATAGTGACGTTTGGGCGTGATTCGTAAATGATGCCAATTACGCCCAGTGGGACACGCATCTGGCCCACTTGAATGCCGCTGGGGCGATAGCGAAGACCGTTGATCTCACCGATGGGGTCGGGTAGGGCGGCTACTTGTTGCAGGCCGTCGAGCATGGCCTGAAAGCGCGCCTCATTCAGTTCAAGGCGATCAAGCATTGCGGCGTCGAGGCCCTTTGCTTGTCCAGCTTGAAGGTCTTTCTGATTTGCCTCAAGGATTTGAGGGCGTTGAGCGATTAATGCATCGGCAGTTGCCAGTAATGCCTTGTTTTTTTGCTCAGTGGTGGCCCTGCTGGTTTCGCGGCTAGCCTGGCGCGCACGCTGCCCCATTGATTGCATGGTTTGGGTGATTTCGTCCATTCAGGTCTCGTTTATAAGTATTAGAGCAAAGCCAAATGATGAAGGAGTGATCTTGCTTAATACCGAAGAAGTGTAAAAAATAAAAATAGCCGGACATTATCGCCCATCTGGCTGCATCCGGCCAGAAACAATTGACATTAACTGTTTGGGGATTTTACGGTCTAAAATAGAATGTTAAAAGAAGCAGTCCAAAGCTGAAGATCATCATCCTTTGATGGATGTGTGATGAACAGGCCAGCGGTGTCATTCAATATCTTCACATGGTGATATTCGAATTTTAATGTCAGTGAGTTGCTGGCGTAATAACGTGTTCCAAGGCTGAGTGATCTTTGTTCTTGAAGAAAATTGCTGTTGATCTCGTTTAAGGTGTTGTTGCTGCTGATTTTTTGTTTGGCATTACTGCCTGCAAAGGTCACATAAGGCGTAAATTCCTTAACCTCGCGCGCAAGGGTGATGTAATAACCAGTTTGAGGGGGTATATCTGTTTCAAGTGAGCCCAATTGGCGGACTTCATCAATGTCTGAGCTTGTAAAGTCAAACTTGCTTCTTCCAACATCTACATGAGCGACTTCTGCAAGCACGAGCCATGCTTTGAGCTCGGCTTTTGCCCCCAAGCTGTATATCGTTGTGTTAGACATTTTAACCAACGAGCCATCTCCATCTGTCATGGTTGAATCAACATGCATTGTTGAAGCGTGTAGATGAATGCCTTGTGTTTCAATATCGGCGCTAAAGCCTACTAAGCTCTCTGAATCTAGGCTTGCCAAGGTGCGTGTTGTGCGGCTAGTGAGAGTTTCATTTAACTGTCCGATATAGGGCTGTATGCGCAAGTTGTAGTCCCCCAGTTTCTTTTGGTAAGTCAGCTCTACACCATTTACTCGGGTTAAAAAGGAGTAGGATGTTTCATAAACCTCTACGGGTGGTCGCGCCCACAAGTAGCTGGCTCCCACATCGAGGTGTTTGGATATGAGGTAGGTGTTTGGAAGTAGCTTCCCCACTTTGACGCTTATGTTCGGGCGAAGCTTGTAGTCTATGAACAGGAGGTTGAACTCTGGCTTGTAGGCGTGACTTTTATCAGGTTCTGCTCCGCGTGCGGTGAGCTGTCCCTGAAAGTTCACTTTGGGGTCCAGCCGCTTGGAAAGCATAATCCCGACTACCGTACCTGACTGGTAGTTGATGTTGTCTGTGTATTCTTTCGTTTCAATGTAAGGGCTTGCATGATTAGTTTTAGTGATGGAGCTGGAGAGAAACCCTTGTATATTCAAAGGGGAAGCGAGTGTTGCATTGCTCAGAGATAACGCGCTTAGCACCAGTATGCGGTGAAGCTGCAAGACCTTTAACTTTAAGACGGTAGGCTTGTGATTGCTGTGTGCTGTCATTGGTGAGCTATTGTTAAGAAAGGAATGTGACATAATGTAATAGAGTATTACTTAAAAGCAAGTGTATTGTCTAAGTTCAAGTTTAAAAATTGTAAAAATATGCGTTCATGAATTATTCAGAGGTGCTCTAACAATGTATGAGGCCCACCGGAGTCACAGCGCTCTTCAGTCTACCGGCTTTTTCCTGCTGAGCTGGAACGTTTTAAAAGGAAAGCGTGAGGGTTGGCAAGAAGATTTGCAGCGCTTGGGAGCGGATGCTGATTTGCTGTTGCTGCAAGAGGCATTGCTGCATGATGAATTCTATTGCCACTTAGGGCAGCGCCTGGATTGGCATGTTACTGAGGGTTATAGGCATTTTAATCGCCAGTCAGGGATTTTAACGGCCTCGGTGGTGGGCTCTCACCGTAAGCAGAGCTTTGTCCACAAAGAGCCGATTCTTCGCACACCTAAAGCAGCATTGATTACAGAATACTCTCTGCTCGATCACCCCTATACCTTGCTGGTGGCAAATATTCATGCGATTAACTTTACTTGGGGGGTTTTTCGCTTTCATCAGCAGTTGAATGAGGTATTTTCTACTATCGCTGCTCACCAAGGGCCTGTGGTGTTAGCGGGGGACTTCAATGTATGGCGGGGCAAGCGCATGCAGCTCTTGCGTGCGCTGGTGGCTGATGCGCGTTTGATAGAGATGGATTTTTTGAAAGACTGCAGGAAGTCAGCCTTTAATTATCAGCTAGATCATATTTTTTACCGAGGGTTGCGAAAAAGGGAGTCCGCTGTCCATGCGGTAAGTACTTCTGATCATAATCCCATTACCGCTATTTTTTCGATAGATTAAATCCCCAGCGTATCCCAGAGCGCATCTACTTTGGAAACCACCTCTTTATCCATGCTGATGGGCAGTCCCCATTCACGCTGGGTTTCGCCCGGTAGTTTGTTGGTTGCATCAAAGCCAATTTTGGAACCCAGTCCGGATACCGGTGAGGCAAAATCGAGATAGTCGATGGGGGTGTTTTCCACCATGACCGTATCGCGGCTTGGGTCCATGCGGGTGGTCATGGCCCAGATTACGTCTTTCCAGTCCCGCGCGTTGACATCATCATCGGTGACGATAATAAATTTTGTGTACATGAACTGGCGTAGGAAAGACCAAGCACCCATCATGACGCGCTTGGCATGGCCGGGATATTGTTTTTTCATGGTGATGACGGCCATGCGGTAGGAGCAGCCCTCCGGGGGAAGGTAGAAGTCGACGATTTCCGGAAACTGCTTTTGTAGAATCGGGATAAAGACTTCATTAAGGGCGACACCGAGTATCGCCGGTTCATCCGGTGGGCGCCCTGTATAGGTGCTGTGATAGATGGGGTCGGGGCGCTGGGTGATGCGCTCGATGGTAAACACCGGGAACTCTTCCACTTCGTTGTAATAACCGGTGTGGTCGCCGAAAGGGCCCTCGGGCGCAGTGTCATTGGGATAGATAAAACCTTCCAGGACAATTTCTGCCCGCGCAGGCACCTGTAAATCATTGCTTTGGCATTTTACCAACTCGGTGCGATTACCGCGTAACAAGCCCGCAAAAGAGTACTCTGAAAGAGTATCGGGGATGGGGGTGACCGCCGCTAAAACTGTGGCGGGGTCTGCGCCAATCACTACGCTGACGGGGAAGGGTTTTCCAGGGTGGGCCTCCTGCCACTCTTTAAAATCCAAAGCGCCGCCACGGTGCGATAACCAGCGCATAATAACTTTGTTTTTATCGATCACCTGTTGGCGGTAGATGCCCATGTTTTGGCGATCTTTGTTGGGGCCTTTGGTCACCACCAGGGCCCAGGTGATTAAAGGGGCTGCATCGCCGGGCCAGCAGGTTTGGATAGGGTATTGTCCAAGATCTAAGTCATTGCCTTGCAGAACAACTTCCTGGCAGGGCGCCTTTTTGACTATTTTTGGGGCAAAACTGAGCACTTTACTGTACTTGGGGATTTGCGCGATGGCGTCTCTAAACCCTTTGGGTGGCTCCGGTTCCTTCAGGAATGCGAGTAAGTGGCCAACATCCCTGAGGGCGGTCAGGTCTTTTTCTCCCATGCCCAAAGCGACGCGCTTTGGTGTACCAAAAAGATTTCCTAATAACGGAATTTGTGAGTCGCCGGGTTTTTCAAATAGCAGTGCAGGCCCTTCTTTTTTCAGGGT
>DFBZ01000071.1:13517-14753 GCA_002366835.1 Gammaproteobacteria bacterium UBA3067 | reverse complement strand
TATCTTCTATGCCAAGGGAGTGCTTTAAGGTGTGGTTATCGAATCTTTCCGGTGGAAAGTCATTAATATTTGCACCATTCGGAGATACGACAGAAGGAGGAATAGCGCCGTATTCATTTTCTATAATTTTTTTAAACTCTGTGGAGATAGAAACGAGGCCGGTAGCATTTTTAATAATCCACCTTTCGATCAGGGCTGCCAGTTTTCTGTAATAAAGTGGACGAACGCGCTCCACAAGGGCCGAATCATTGATCTCTAATACGATTGGAATGCCGCGAAACTTTGCAACAAGAATGCCGGCAACCATAAACAGAGAATAACGCTCATAGATAAGCTCTGACTGTTTATTTTTTGCCGCTTGGTATAAATTTTTGAAGGCTATTAGATTGTAGAGAAGCTCAAACCATTCAAATACAAATTGAGGTGCGTTTTTTGTCCACTCGGCAAGGCGTGACAAGGGGCTTTTTGACCGTGCTTGGGACGGCTCTGCCTTCACCGCTTTCTTTGCGACTTGCTTGGCTTCAGGGTCGGCCCCCGGAAACGAGACAATGTCGACCTCGTGACCAAGTTCTCGTAAGCCATGAACAACGCCTCTGATATGTGCGCCTTCGGCCCCTTCTCCTCTTGTGCGGTGGTGATAAACTACTTTCATATTTAGTCCCACAGGCTCATCAAAGAGCCGAAATCAAGCCCCTTGGCTTGCCATTTTGGAATAAGGCCCTCAAGCACTTCACAGCATAGTTGGCCATCGTCGTGAAACAGTACGACGTCACCGCCTTTTACACTCGCAAGCAGCTGTTCTTCAATGGCGTCTACCGAAAGCGGCCTTGAGTCGAGGGAGTCGACACTCCAGTGGATGGCGGGAATTCGATTAATGATTAACCATAACATCAATAACGGTGTCCATCGGCCTTGAGGTGCTCGGAATGGGATAATCCCTTGCTTAGGTGCAAGCTCAGCAATCAATTGATTTACCTTTTTTATTTCGGTGATTTGAGCAGGTAGTGACTGTTTAGAAAACTGGTTATGAAAATAGGAGTGGTTACCAAGCAGGTGGCCCCGCTTAACCAGGTCTTGGGCCAACGTCTGGTTTTCGTCTAAATGTTTACCTATACAAAAGAATATAGCTGATATATTAAATTGATCGAGCAGATCGAGAAGTTGCGGTGTAATAGTTGCGTGCGGCCCATCATCAAAGGTGAGAAACACCTTATCACTCATGCCACAGGCATCCAC
>DFBZ01000071.1:0-13443 GCA_002366835.1 Gammaproteobacteria bacterium UBA3067 | reverse complement strand
ATTCTTTGACCAAGTAAACTTACTAGCATGGGATTTTATAGAAGATCGATCCCAAGGGGTAGATAAGGCCGTCAATATCGCATCAGAAAGCTGGGGCACGTCACCAGCATTAACGAGCACACCACATAGCTCTTCGTTCACTACCTCAGGAATGCCTCCTACACGAGTCGCTACAACTGGGACACCACACGACATAGCTTCAAGCACAACGTTAGGCACACCTTCGTTATAACTGGGAAGTACCAATAAGGTAGCGCCTTGAATAAGCGAGGGGATTTGTTCATGCCCTACCGCACCAAGAAGGTCGACTTTTTCCTTGATGCCTGCAGCAGTGATTATAGACCTTAGCGTTTTGTCCGCTGGGCCAGCACCCGCGATAACGAGCCTTAACCCAGGCTGTGATGAATGGATCTGAAGAAAAGCGTCAAGTAAATCCGCAACCCCTTTGCTCTCTTTAAGATTTCCCACGAATAATAATGATTGCGTTATCGGCACTTCGTCGACAGGGAAGAACTTATTTGAATCAACGCCATTATAAACCACCCTGATAAGCTCTCTTTTTACACCAATTGACGCCAGCTTATCTGCCAAGGCCGAACTAACACATAGTACTCCCTTGCTTCGTTTCGCGACGTAAGCAATTTGTGCCTTTCGCGCGGGGTAAGCCAGGTATTCATTCAGATCAGAGCCGTGCACCTTCATCACGAAGGGAATACCAAGACACTTGGCTAACCAATACCCTGAAAACGCATCGGGATACGCCCAACTGCCAAGACATAGTTCAAACTGTTTGGCTTTAGTCAGCGCCAGCCACGCACCAAACAAAGAGAAAAACATCCATACACCATAGAGAGAGCGCCCCACCTTTGGGGTATATAGCTGAGGAAAATAGATCAGCCCCCCGGTATTTGCATCAAGAAAACGCCGGCGCTGTTTTAACCACTGCGGCCAAGCAACGGGAACCATCACGGTGACATCAAATTCATTTGAAAGTCGGTCGAACTGCTGCTTGTTAAACATGCCGCGAGCCGGTTCAGTGGGTAATGGGTATAAATTACTCACTATTAACAAACGCGGCCTGTTTGAACTGTTATTCATATAGATACATCACTTTAGATACCGACCAGCTCAGCTTATAGATTACAAACCGTAACACGATACTTCCCAGACGTAGTGAGTGGAATATCACCTACGATGTTCAAGTTTAGCTTGAGAGTTCCATCAGTGTATCTGTCCAGTTCATTTTCGATATATTCGCGATCTGCAGGCTGGAGTGTCTCTGCTTGTACGACACTTAGCTCGAGCTCTTCAAGACAATTTTGTACAACCTGAAATTTTTTTATCGCCCCGATATCTTTTAGTAGATGAGGAAAAAACTCGCCAGGCAAAATGCTTCCATTAGGTGCTTTTATCGCATCAAGCTTTCGCCCTTTGATTTCTTTAATCAGAGGAGAAGGGTTTCCACATGTGCATTTCGTTGAAGACAGTATTGCTCTGTCACCATTTTTATAACGAATGAACGGCATTCCATAATTAAACAAATCAGTAATAACCACATCCCCTTCTTCATCAATCACTGATTCACCCTGGTCATTTAGGGTCTCAACGATCAGGTGGTCGCTATTGATATGCAAGCCATCTTGTTGCTCACACTCGGCTCCTATCAGCATAAACTCCCTGCAACCATAGGTGTTCATCACTTTGCATCGAAAGGCTTTTTGTATAATTTCTCGTTGAAACTCATACAGGGGCTCCGCGCCAGTCAGTATCCTTTGTGGAGCGTGAACAGAAATATCGTTATCAATAATATATTGAGAAAGAATATATATGGGGTTTACATAAGAGACGATAACGCTTGGCTTATACTGATTTATGCCCTTTAAGTAATCAGCCATATTATGCTCATTCAAGGCGAAAGAGTTGAGCATTTTTCTATTATAGAAACGGTGGTACATGCGATCTTTTAGTTTTCTAGCAGCCCCCGTTACCCCACCATCAGCCCCCCATAAGTAAAGTGCGCGCTGACCATAGGTGTACCCGGCCCAGCCATAACCTCGCCACATAACGGCTTCACGCTTGATATAACTTCCATAATCCAGCTCAAAACGAAAGGGTTTACCGGTAGAGCCACCCGTTGATTTTTTTATATTCTCCTGACCAGCAGAATTTATTACCAATGATTGGTAATGCTCTGAAACCAGGTCTTTAGTGAGCAAGGGCAATGTTGCAAGAATTGCATCCAAGCTATTTTCAGGATCAAGTATTTTAACTGAGATTCGACTGTGGTAATAACTTGATTTTTTTTCTGCGTGCTTGCATAAGGCTATCAACCGGGCCTTTTGCAAACTATCAAGTTGATCTTTTGTTTCAGAAAATACTGTTTCATAGCCAACGAGTTCGCGATATAGCGTCGGCTTTGCCAAACGAAGGGATAAGCGATTACTTATTAAGTCAATATTCATATTAGATGTTCACAGCAAATGGGGTGGGGCTTAAGGGCACCGCTATTTTATTTGGGATTATCTAAACAAAAGTCATATTTTATGGACTCATGATTCGAATCAACACATTGATTATCACTATGGATACCAATGCCAGTATAAACATTCTGACCCGTCCAAAACTAAAGTCATAACCAATATTCTGATCTTTTACCCGGTGATATTGAGAAACGGCTAGACCTGCATTAAGGAAAATCAACACCATATAAGTTCGACTTAAAAAAAACGCGGCCGTTAAACTTCCTAATGTAGAAAGCATTAGGGCATTAGCCATAAGACGCTCCCCATTAATGGATGCCTGTATTGACTGTCCCAGCTCTTTATAACGCTCTGTTGACACAAACCCCGACAAATACTGTTGTATTTTATACTGATACAATAGCGTAGAAGTGGTAACCGAAAACCAGAAATAGTAGCCAAACAAGCCGATCTCTGAAAGCGCAAGCACCCAGGAGTTGTGAGCAGTTTTAGGATGATATTCAAGGAAGCGCCCCTGCCCTACTCCAAATACTGGGCGCCACTTAAACATCTGATAACCTTCATACCAAGCGTAGATTCTATCCATAGAGGACTGATCTACCCCTCCCCCCATTCTGGATGGTGCAAATGCAACGATAAGAGACAGTAAAATGCCACCGAATACCAAGGAGCGAACACCGCCATATCTAAACTGCAGCGCCACGGCCAGAACGATGATACCGGATAGCATTGTGCCGCGAGAGTTAGTCAGATATAGGGCAAAAACATGAAGAATAAATACAAATAAGTATATCAGCCGAACCGCCTTATTGCGCGTGTCGAAATAAAGCAAGGCGATCACTGGAAGTGCAAAAACCAGCAACATACCCAAATCATTTGGGTCGTTTAAAAACCCCAAATAGCGTATCTGGTATACGATAGAAGGCCCATCTGTCCGTTTAAATGATTGCATTCCAGACCAGCCAATGTGATTGGGGTCCAGGGACTGGGACAAACCATCAAGGCACATAAAGCTGGTAGATAACACGATAAGAAAAAGTAACTTTTTAGCACGGGAGAAGGTGGTCAGCCCATTCGCTACACAGATAAAAATAATATAGCTATATATAAAGAAGTTAAGCAGGGCATCAAACCCAAGAGAAATTGAAACGAGCAGGTAGGAAAACAATATACCCATACCCAACCAAAACATATCGCTGTATTGCGGCGCATCAAAGCGTTTTTTACTCGCCAACCAAAATGAGAACAACAAAACTTCTGTTACCAATAGAAGCCGATAGGGCTGTAATTCCAAAAAAATCTCTTGTGGCCGGAAAAACAACAGCAGGACGTAAACACATAAAAAAAAGAAGCCAGGGGAGCTCACCGCTTAAGCACTCTTTTTAGAGGCAGTAACGCTAGCCGTGTACGAAATAAAGCAAGAGACTGGTTTTCTTCGACTCGAATTCGCTTAAGTTCATACATACCACGTTGAAATAGGCCATCGACTCCATCAAGATAAGAAACTGAAAACTCGTAACCAGCAGCCTTAACAGCATCAATTACGCCATCGCTGAATGTTTCAAACCCACCCACAGGATAGGCCAGCGATACAACTTTTTCACCCGTTTCGTTCTCTATAGTTTCTTTGGATTTTTCAAGTTCAAGTTTTAAATTCTCTTCATTAAGATTAGCAAGAATAGGATGCGAAACAGTGTGTGAACCAACCTCAACGCCGTAGTCAGACACTTCACGAAGCTGCGACCATGACAGCATCTCATTTTTTATTCCAGTGACGCTTATCTCGAATTCACGCTGGCTAAGCGAAATAATTGAAGCCATAAATGCAAGGCGCTCAGTATCGGGCAATGCCTTCACCACGCGAAACACTGCATCCTTATCTATAAACTGCATTGCAGAAAAAGGGCCCGCCATCCCCAATTTATTGATAATTTCCTCAATTTGATTATTTTTTAGGGAGTCAAGGATATAACCAAGCTGATCAAACCAAATAGGTGTGTCGGATTCGATATATTGCGTGCTAGGAAAAACAACAGCTGTCGCGTTGTATTTCCTTAGTAGTGGAAATATTTCTGTATAAAAATCGGAATAGCCATCATCAAACGTTAAGATAGCCAAGTTTTCCGGCTTATAATCTGGTTCTTCGTCCAATTTACAGCCAATTTCTTTAAAATTAGTTAAGGTGTAGTGTCGCGTTAAAAATTTCAGCTGCACCTCAAATTGGGCTGGTGTTGCACTGATTAATTCTCTCTCATAGGGCATTGTTGAATTGTCAATTTCACGCACCCGGTGGTAGGCGAAAATCCGCACAGGCACCTTTAAAGGTGGGACTCTACTTATTAGTAAGTCAAGGTTTGACGCAGCAAAAACAGGTGCAATAAAGCTCATACTCAAAAATTTCATTGCTTACCCCTCCTTGTGCGTTCAAGCAGATAGGTGCTGATATTGAAAAAATGGGAACGTATGGATTTTTTATAAAGGCGAACGTGATACATGCTCTGGGTCTTTTGAGCATAGTTGCTTTTGTAAGAAGTATTACCCCCTTTCATGAAGTCGTAATGTGCTAGGCCTTGGGTTTTTCCCCATTGCATTGCTTCTACATGCATCAACAGGCCAGGGGACATATTTGGCTTTGTAGTTGTATCAATACCACTTTGATAATACGAAAGGGTGTCTTTAAACTTCCAGCCATAATAAACTGCAATCGGTGTGTCGTTCAGGCTTAGAATAAACATTAAAAGGTCATCATTACAAAGAAGGCTTTTGGAGAATAGCTTATGAAATCGTTGAAACTCTACCGCCTCAAAAACTCCCGTTTTACCTTTTGACTCCCACCTAAGTTTATGCAACTTCGAAAGGGCTGCCATTCCATACACCAAGTCCTCCTCCTTGCTTATTCGAAAGCAGTTGGCATCACCATTTCGAATAAAGCGCCGGTTTGATACATTATATTTTTTAATCTGAGATTTCGGCAGCGAGCTGACTTCCCCCCCCTTTTTCAGATCGGCAACATATCTGTAACCGCACAGCCTTTCTCGGAGAATAAATTTATTATTTAGTTTTGAGACGAGGGCAGTCAAACAAAGACTATCATCAAGCAGGTTGCTGAATTCAATATTGGCGAGCGCTGTTATTTCTACAACCTCTGCCACAACCTTGTTAACAAAAGTGTTGTCTGACTCCTTCGAAACAAGCAAATCAAGATATTCTGTCGCCACCTCAATGTCTTCGGGCTCACCCGTCCCTATAAATAACAGCGTTTTAAGAAGGCCAAAGCTTTTACTCTTTATATAAAAAGGCGCCAAGCCTACGAGTTTGCCTTTTTCCCATTGGCAGATAATAAAAAGCTTATCGTTTTTCTTCGCAAATACCTTCCACCACGAAGTTGCCCACACCCATGAATTAAAACAACCGAGATTCTTTTGATTTGAGGAGAATAGAAGCCCCTCCCAGTCACGCTCCAGAGAATAAAAACGCTCAATGTCACGAACTATTTCAAAACCGTTATTCATCAATGACCAAGAAGCTAGCGGAAGACATATAACATTCGGATGCTTATACTGGAATGGTCAAAATCACTATCCCTAGACCCACTTCTGGTGGAATAGTTTGCAGTTGCATCCAAGGAAAGGTCTTGAGTAATTGAGTTTTTATAGCTTACACTAAAGCTGTGTATTGTAGACTCGTCTAGAAGGCCGCTCTGCCCGCTTTCAAGATAATTAAGAACATAGCTTGTTGTTGCAGTGGAGGACTGCGAAAGTGGCCGTAGATACTCTCCCCGAGCTGTCACTCCTTTTCGGTCAAATGAAAGGCTTGTAGTTTGTGAAGTAGAGGTATCTGTATAAGCATTTAAACTCGCACTTAGTCCATCGCTTATTTCTTTCGAAAACCCGCCTCGAAAGGTTTCTCTTTCGATAACTTCAGCCACATCAATAAGACCAAAATTCGATACGTCCTGACCTAAATCGGAAATATCAAGGCTTGTATGGGTAAGCATTTTTGAATAGCCTAAACTAAAGCTGGCATCCAACAGGCTTTTCGCCATGTCTATTGTTATCAATGGCGACTTCGTCTTAGTCAAAAACTGATCAACTTCATTATTGCCAACGAGGATTGAAATATTGCCGTCTTTTATTTTTCTATCTAGTGAAATTGACTGACTGCTACTTTCATAACCCAGCGCCCTGTCAAAGGAAATTTCCGATTGACTCATTGATAGTGAGACATTCGTCAGTGCATTCAATGCGCGATTGTAACTAATCGACGCAGTGTCTGTTTCGTTGTCTCTATCAGGATCAAATTCAGTACTGGTCCAGCTTCTTGTATAGCCTGAGTGAAAAGTGTCTGTCGGCGTCAATCTTAGAGAGAGTACTGGGCCCGTTTGAAAATTTTCCCGTATTGCTCGGTTAGCGGGCGTGTCGTTACTGTTAAAATCACGAAGTGTGTCCACGCGCAGATGGCTGGCCATCCAGGTTAGATTTCCTGGCAATATGGCAACACTCACATCTGACCTGCCCTGCACTGTTGTATCAGTGGCAAAACTATCAGGGTAATAGTTACGATTAACTTGGTAGTTACCACCGATAGATGATGCTTTGGATTGATGCTTAACATTTGTAGACAAACTAACATCACGCTGTATTTCAGAGACTGAGGCGCTCTCATCTAAAAAGGCATTGGACGTATATTTAAGACCGGAAGAAACAGATGCCCCCCAATCGAAAGAATATGTCACGGCAGGCATAATAAGAAGAAAGACATTCACCAGGCGTTTTATCATCGCCAATTACTCCAGTTAAAAGGTACTTCAGGATTAATTATTGAAGATAAAGCCTATCAGTTTTTCTCTATCAACCGCTTCACGAGATTTTTTTATTTGCTGTTGAGTGACCATCCCCCGTGGAACCACCATCAACACATAGTCACTTAGCTCCGCCAAAATGCGAGCCTCGGCGCTATTTGTCAGGGCTGGTGCATCAATTACAATAAACCTGTCTGGATATCTTGATTTAATCGACTCAATAAACTGTGCCATTCGAAGCGAAGAGAAATATTCTGCGCCACTCTCTGTGTAGGTGCCAGCCGGAACCACTCTGACTCGGGGCACACCCGACGCATAAATCACATCTTCTGCATCGATTTCGTCATCAACGAGGTAATCAGTAAGGCCTGCTTCTACATCCATCCCAACAAGATCGGAGAAAGAAGAGTTATGTAAATTACAATCGAGAAGCATCGATGTTTTTGCTTCATCCAGAGAAAATGCCGCAGCAATATTAAGTGCATTAAAACTGGCACCGCCACCGTCGCACACCGAGCTGACCAGCAGTACAAAGTTTTTACCCGATGATTTTCTAACTAATTTTGTTCTAATATCGCGGTATATATTGAGGAGCTTTTTGTCAGGCATGCCTGCATAAACAATCTTCCGTTTCTGCAGCTCTGCTTCAGTAAACGTACGTACTTGTGCCATCGAACGAATGTTCTTGATTCGCACAGCCGATGTTTCGCGACCCAGGTGCACAATATTTTCATCCTTCATTTTCGATTTATCACCGTTAGTTTCCATGGTTACACATAACCAAGATATCTAAGTGCAATGACTGAGGCATAGGCTAAGCTGATAATAAAAATAAATACAACAATCAAAATCATATCTTTTCTAAATATTCTTGTTGCGAGGGGGGTATAAACATGAGGTATTGTTGCAATAACCGGTATGTCGAAGGCTTCTTCTAGTTTTTCAACAATGCGCACCCTTGGGTCTACGACAACGTATGCAAACATTAATGCAGCAAGCACCAACAAACCAACAAACGGAGCTCCTATTACAAAATAGAGGAACCTTATGCCTTTAGGAGTTTGAGGAAAAAGAGCGGGTTCCTGAATACTGTAGTTCACACCTTGCTCTTCAATATCCAGCACCATCGACAACCTGGCTTTTTCTTTTCTTGCCAACATATCTTCATAAATATGCTTGGTGACACCGTAATCACGGTTTAGCTCTGAAAACTCAGCGCCATATGCAACAACTCGTGATAGTTTCTCCTCTTCTTTTTTCAGCAAGCCCCTAGTTACTGTCAGGCGCCTTTTGCTGCTGCTCAATTCAACCTTTTCAGCCGATAAACTTTGCCGCAAGGCTCCAAACACGGGGTTTAACTCTTTATCGCTATCTGTGCTTTTTTCTGAGCTAGAAACAACACTTTTTATACTCTCACTCAAAGCGGATATTTGAAAATCTAAATCTACTACATCAGGGTGGCTTTCGGTTACCGTTAGGAGAAGATCCTCTTTTTGCCGCGCCAATTGCGCCATTCTATTGCGGTATACATCTGTTTTTTGTTGTCGAATGAGCACCCTCTTTTCCCCCTTGAGCTCTTTCTCCAGGGAAATTATTTTAACCTTCCGTTCATCTATGTCTAACTGGATATTTTCAACTTGATCTCGGTATGATTGAATCCTGGAGCGGACGGAGCTTTCGGAACCGTCGGTATTCTGTTCCTTGAATTCTTTGAGTGCAACCTCTGCAGCAACCAGTTGGGTTTTATAAGATTTAACTTGTTTTTCGATAAACTCATAGGCTGAGCGACTTTCTCGCTTTTTATTCGAATTGACATGATTAATAAACGAGTCAGTCACGGACGTGACAACATGAAAAGCCTGTTCTGAAGATGAGCTCCTATAGCTAAGACTGATATAGCTGGGGCCTATAGCTTTGATCTGTATAGCCTCCCTTAGCCCATCGATGACTCGCTCCACCTTTGCTTCATCCTCACTACCCTTTAGCAGCCCCACCTGCGTTGCGACTTCCCGCATTATCGTGGGTGACTGCACAGTCTCTCTCACCACTCTAGAGTGGTTTTGTACTTTTGTAACAGCCGCTTGCCCCGCCAAGAGGGGCGTGATAATGCTCTGTTGATTGACATAGAGGGTACTGCTGCTCTCATAGGTTTTAGGGGCGTAAAGCCCAGCAACCAATACCCCCAGAGTTACAAAACCCCATAAAATGGAAGCCTTGCCCTTGTTTAAAACCACCTCTCGAGCCGCAGCCTTTGCAAGCTGAATGTACACCCCTAACTGATCTTCTGATTCCGCTGTTGACATTTTTTAGTACGAACACTCCTGAAAGTTTTTACGTCGGTTGGCCAAACGATATTTTACACTAACATCATATGACTATATGTAAAATTGTAACAGTTTACTTAAGCTTGTTTTTACCCGCCAGCCCAGCTACTTTAGTTCAGTCTAGTTGCTTTTAATGCTTACTGCATCAGAACAAAACCTGACCAAATAAGCACCAAAGGAAGCCTCTTAAGAATCCAGCATGCAGCTTAGGTTATAAATAGAATATAACTAGGTATGCTTCATTTTTATTAATGGAATCAGATCTATGCAAGTCTCGTTGAATTCGATAGCCCCAGAAGTTTTGTTAAAACCTATTAGAGCGTGCTTATACTCGGTGTTGTTAGGTTCATTCATCGCCATTACTGGTTGCAAAGAAGCTTCTACCCCGGTTGGCACCAGTGCCCACTTGGTAAAAGCGCAGTCGTTTATTAGAAACGGACAGCTGTCCGCCGCACGAATAGAAATCATGAACGCCCTTCAAGTCCAGCCCGATGACCCAGCTGCTTACTTCATACTTTCGGAGATGTACGAAGAGCTTGGCTCTTTAGACGAAAGCCTGAAACAGTTAAATAAGGGTTTATCCCTTTCAGCGGAACAACCAAAAGAAAAGCAGCTAAAGAAAATGCGGCTTGAGCTAATGAGTGAGCCAGAGGCGGACTTTAATAAACGGCTATCTTCTTTTAATGCGACAAATAGTGCTGAAAAAGCGGAGCTAGCATACCTGAAGGCCTTTTCATTACTGATGAATGATCGTGAAAATGAAGCTAAAGCCCTTTTTAACCAAGCACTAAACACCCTCCCCACTCACATTGATTCCCTATTATTTCTCGCCAAGTTAAGTGCAAAAGCGAATGAGCAGGATTCCGCTAAAGGCTATGTTAGCAGGGCTCTAAACATCGACCCCACGAGCGTAGAAGCACTTATTTTAAAAGGCCAGCTGGCTCTCAAACAGCAAGACTTCACCTTGGCTGAAGAAAGTTTCACATTTGCCCTGCTTGAAATCACCAAATTAGACGTTATGACGCCCAAAAAATACACTGTCCTAAGCGGCTTAGTGTTGGCGTTAAATAAACTTGGTCAACAGGAAAAGGCTATTCAGTATTCAGATATATTAGCAAAGTCTCGACCAGGGCAACTCAAATCCAGCTACCAGGGTGCCTTAACCGCACTATCAGATAGAGATGTAGGCAAAGCGCAGGACGAGCTGGAGAATGCTCTCAGGCTATCCCCTTCCCACGCACCATCTAACTATCTAATGGGTATAACAAAACTAAGGCAAGGTGAGCTTGAAGCCGCTGAAAAGCACCTCAGCACTGCCCTTGATGGAGAATATATACCTGAAAAAACCCGCTTAGCGCTTATTTTAACTCGGCTAAAGCTTAAACAGCTCAAAGAAGCGCAGGTACTGATTAATGCAGGCTTAGCTGAAACGCCTGACAACCCTGCCTACCTGTCGCTAAAGGGAACCGTGCTCACGTTGGAAAACCAAACGGCTGAGGCTGAGCAGTCCTTTAAGGCCTCCCTAAAGAATAACAAAAGTTTCCTGCCTGCACTTAACGGACTGGCCAAACTTTACGAAAAGATCGGAAAAATTGATGCTGCAAAAGCCCAACTAATAACAGCGGCTAACGCAGCACCGAACAACCTTCAGCTTCTCATGCAGATTATTCAATTTGGCGCTCGTAATGATCAAAATCAATGGGCACTTGGAGAAATAGAGAAGCTTCAGATAGACATGGAAAACCAGCTCGCACCAGCACTAGTACTTGCTGCCTATTATTTTCAAAAACGGGATGTCACCCAATCCCAAAAATATCTGGATAAGGCAGAAGTAATCAGCCCAAAGCATCAGTTGGTTAAACGTTTATCCAGCAACCTTCATATATTGAAAGCTGGTCTCTCAGCTAAAAAGGGCCAACCCAAAGAAGCCCTAAATCAGGTAAACCATGCGATCAGTATCCAAGCCCGTAACTTAAAAGCTCATATGCTAAAAGCAGGATTACTCCTAGAGCAAGGTGACACTCCTGGTGCTATTGAAGTGGCAAAGTCCCTTCAAACAGATGAAAAAATGCGCGCTGCTGGCTTGGAGCTAGAGGGGAATATCTGGGCATCGGTCGCCCAGTTTGAAAAGGCCGCTATGTCTTACGACCAACTGTGGAAAACAAATAAAAACGGCAAGCTGGCGCTGAAAATATATCGCATCAAAAATGAATTCAGTGATGCTAGTGCTGCTATGTCACATGTAAAAGCCTGGGTAGAAGAGAAGCCAGAAGAATTATCGGCGCTTATTGCACTAGCCATGCTGGAACAAGAAAACAGTAATACAAAGTCAGCAGTCACACTCTATGAAAAAGTACTTTCTATTAAAAATGACAGCCCTTTGGTATTGAACAACTTATCTTACATCTATTTTGAGAATGGCGACCCTCGTGCGCTAGATCTGGCAGCAGAGGCATACAAGCTTGCCCCTAAAAGCCCGGCCATCGCCGACACTTACGGGTGGATTCTTATTGAAAACAATCAGTTAAGCAAGGGACTCCCCATATTGCAGCAAGCAGCTGAAGCAGCACCAAAGACCAAAGAAATATTGCAGCACTATTCTGAAGCCCTCACCCGTGCTGGCAAGCTGGATGAGGCCGCTGCGGTGATGGAGCAAATCACGAAACTTTAGTGACTCTCAGAGGCTTTCCAACACCTGTCTACCGAAGAAGGGGACCCTCTCGTATTCAGGTTTAGTAGAAACACTTCCGTGTAAACCATACGAGGTTTACACGGAAGTGTTTTAGAGACTTTCTAAACCTCAGCGATCAACTCTTCAAGCCTGCCGCCATATTGCTTCAAGTTCTCCAGAATTCCCCGTGACTCTAGGTCAGATTTTGCGCCCTCCCCACACAGTAACTCTTCGATATTTTGCTTATAATCCTCGAGTGTCATAAAGCCCTCTTCGCTCTGACATGTCAGGCGTTCCCGGCAATGCCACAGCCATCGTTCTTTTTCGTTTTCATCAAGGCTTTCAGGGAAGTTACGCGCTCGGTATCTAAATAGCATCTCTTCCAAACGAGGGTCACTAAAGGAGTAATAAGCGTTGGCGAGCTGCTCAGGTGAACTACGGCGAACTTGTGCGATAAGCCGTTTATCAGTATCAGAAAAGAAACCGCCGCTATAGATCATTAAATCTGGGTCAAAGTTTTCCGTTAGAGGGGGCCCACTGAAAACTTGGCTGAGGGTGTCCGTAAGGCCCTTTGCGCCAACAATCCGCTCATAGTGGGTTTTACAAAGAGCCAGATCAAGCGCCAAACGTTCGGCATCACCTTCGCGTAACACACTCAGTGGTGCGACGATGGGTGACCGGTTCAAATGAATTGTTTTTAAGGGGATGCGGCTCTCCCCTTCTTCTAATTTTGCAGTGGGGGTAAAAATCCGACGGTGGATATCAGCGGCAGATAGAGATAGTAACGCTTCAGGGTTCTCGCTGAGATCATACACAATCACGCCATTGCTGTTTACCGGATGAGGCATAATTGGCAACACCACAGCAAGGCAATTTCGCTCTGCCGGATATTTTGAGGAAATATGCAACACCGGTTTTGGCGTCGTATGGCTCAGCAGGCTTTGTACTGTGCGCTTTGCACGCAAGCTAAAGGCAAAGTCATAGAGTTTGGGTTGTTTCTCCTTTATCAAACGTGCAAGGTCAATGGTGGCATGCACATCGGATAAGGCATCATGGGCAGACTCATGAGATAAGCCGTTCGCTTGCGTTAATAGCTCCAACTTGAAACGCGTTACGCCTTTTTCATCCTTAGGCCAGATGATTCCTTCTGGGCGGAAGGCATGGACC
>DFBZ01000151.1 GCA_002366835.1 Gammaproteobacteria bacterium UBA3067 | reverse complement strand
TGAAAGCATGACACTGTTCGTCAGAGTTGCAGAAACAGGCAGCTTTTCGGTCGCTGCAAAAGAGTTTAATTTGGCACAACCCGCCGTGAGTAAACACATTGCTAAGCTGGAAAAACAGCTCAATGCGAAACTACTCAGGAGAACGACACGACAGATTAAGCTCGCCGACATTGGCAAAGAGTATTATGACCGTTGCAACATTATCCTAAGAGAGCTGGAAGATGCCGAAGATGCCATCAAACAACTCCAAACCAGCCCTACGGGTACGATAAAAGTCACCACGGGCGTTGCATTTGGCACCGCGCATATCCTCCCTAGGCTCAATGATTTTTTTAAAGCTTACCCCGGTTTAAATGTCACCCTTCATCTAACTGACCAAAACGTCGACCTCGTACAAGAAGGTTTAGATATGGCATTTAGAATGGGCAACTTGGCCAGCTCAGAACTTTCCGCCAAACAGGTTTGCGCCAGCCCAATGGTAGCAGTTGCTTCCGTTGAGCATTTCGCCAAATATGGTACGCCACATCATCCCAAAGAGCTTTCGCTACACCCATGCATACTCTACTCAGGGCGAGACAAACCACACGAATGGCTCTTTCAGGATAACGGCGAATCGTTTTTTGTACATGTAGACGGCAAATTCATGACCAATGATGCAGCAGCTTATCGTGAAGCATTGCTAGCAAACCTAGGAGTTGGTGTCGTGCCACTTTGGCTCGTTGGCGATCTCGTTCAAACGGGAGCCTTGCAGGTCGTGCTCGAAGAATACTGCGTTGAACCGATGCCCATTAATGCCGTTTTCCCACCAGGAAAGCGCATCCCCTCAAAAGTACGTTACTTTATCGAGTTTTTAACGGAGCAATTTAACCTTTGTGAAAGTATGAACTGAGAAGTAGCGATGGCTTGTTTGTTTTCTCTACGCCATGAAATAATTCCTACAGCTTCAACCCTTTTATAAGTAGAGTCAGGTACAAGCTTTATCCTGGCTCGGGTTTCAAACCAGGTTTTTTCCACATAGTATCGCTTAGTTAGCTTTTTCCGCACTTACTCTCAAGGACTCATGGCTGATGACGAGTATAATCAAGCTTCACTCTATAAGACTCTGCAAGCAACACTTCTTACTATTTGGTTTCAGCCTGATATTTGCGGCACCAGCCCTTAGTGCGCCAGACGCTATTCTAATACCCTTAACGCTAAGTGATACGGCTGCGAGCAGCTCTAGCTCTGAGGCAACTGGCGCAGCCCTTAGCGCTCTTTGTCCGGGCCTGGAAAACCTTGATCGAACCGGCGCGCAACAAAACCTGCTTGAATTTTGTAACGCCCTTGGGAGCGCCAATGCCAACCAACAGAGCAGCGCTTTTGATCAGGCTTCCAGTAAAGCCAATGCCGCAAACGCTAATATCAGCAATCTCCAGCAATCAGGCTTTCAGTCGAAGGCTCGACAATCCTTTGGCCCCCAAACCAATACGCCCACCCGCACCACTTATAAATACCAAAATCGTATCCCCCTCGTTAGTTTTCTTGGCTCTTCAAGCGACTGGGATTATTTTTATAAACGCATCAATACATTCTCAAGCGTTGACAGCAGCTTTTCGGAGCGTGATGAAACAGTTGACGATGCTGGCTACGAAAGCCTGCATTTGAAATTTCTGTTTGGCGCGGACTATCGCATCAACAATGAATTTTTGCTGGGTACAGCAGTGACGGCAAGCCTATCGCAGACGGATCTGTCAGCTAACCGCGGCAGTGCAGATTCCACCGGATTACACTGGATGGTTTTTGGTCTGTATCAAATCAATAGCCGTTGGGGCCTTAATGGTTCGCTAATTCTCAACAGCACTGATTATGACAACACGCGAAAAATCCTTATTAGCCTACCCTCTTTAACAAATAGCTATAGCCTCAGCACGGAATCTTCCGCAAATCAAACAGGCTTATTTTTGGGTAGCGATTATCAGTGGCGCTTATCACGATCGTTCGAACTCAGCCTGTTAAACCAAATTAATGCCGTGCGCACAGAAACTGACAGCTATAAGGAATCAGGCAACACTGGTTTCGAGCTCGCCATCAATGGGCAAACTGTCAACAATATCTCCATGGACAACGGCCTGGAATTACGAAAACCTATTATGCGAAGTTGGGGGGTAGTCATTCCACAAATTAATGTGCACTGGGTACATCAATTTGCCGACCAATCAAGAAACATCAACGCCTACTTTATTCATGACCCCCAGGCGAACCTCATCGCCTATACGACTCAATACCGTGATTCAGACTATTTTGCAACACAGCTTGGCGCCGTATTTGTAATACCCAATGGTATAAGTGCCTTCGCGCAAATCAAGTCGATTTTGGGCTATCAACACTATAACAACACCACCCTTTCTATAGGCGTGCGGGGAGAATTCTGAGATGTCACCTGTTATTAGACGCAAACTGTGGAACACTCTTCTTTTATTCGCCGCTTTCTTTTTGTCAGGCTGCGACGAGGCGAACGAGCAAAACTCATCCAAATTGCTTTTACAGGTATCTGCTCAAGAAACCAGATTAATCGGTGATGCGTTGGCCGATGATACTTCAAGGGTGATGGACGCATCGGGTTTTGGTGAAATCCCCACTGAAGTGGACTTTATAAAGGTTCAAGTATTAAGCGAACAGGGACGGTTATTGGCATCCAGAGGCATTGCCGATACCGAAGCCTCATTCCGTATGCAAATCCCAGATGGTATTCCACTAGTCGTGCACGCCTATGCTTTCAGTGGTGAAGAACGGCTTTACTACGGCGAGCTGCTCGTAGAGGCCCTTATGCCGGGCAGTGAAAACAATGTCAGCATCACCCTTCTATCAGAAGTTAGCGTCATCTTTCCGAGCAGCACCCTTACGCTACAAGCCAATAAGTCCATAGATTTAAGTCAGCTTATCCTGATTGAAGGCTTAAGTAACACCAGCCTGAACTATGCGGTAAATGGGACCGAAGGCGGCAATGAAAACATTGGCTTCGTGGCAGATACAGGCCTCTACACCCCTCCTCCTCACATCCTTGAAGATCTTAGTGTTGAGATAAGCGCCACGCCCACCGTTGCGCCTTCCTTTGGCGAACTTATTCAAGTTACCATCAGTCCGTCACTTATCGATTTCAATTGGTTTGCTGATACAGCGCTTCGTGCCTGTGTCGAAGATCAAGAGCTAAGTTTGGTGGTTGAACTCACGATACTAAATTGCCCCTCACCCGGTGGCAATGACTTCCCTATCACATCTTTAGTCGGCCTTGAGAAACTTACAGCACTGGAGGTAATCGACCTCAGCCAGCACAGAATTAATACCATCCCAGCGCTTGGCAGCTTAAATCTGCTCAGGGATCTTAATTTAAGCAGCAATTCCCTCGGAAATATCGAAGAACTGACTAATCTCACCTCGCTGCTTTTTTTAGATCTGAGTGGAAACCCCGCCTTTACCATCGTTGATGAATCTAACCTACTTGACCCCTTGATCCCTTTGGCAAACCTTAAGGAACTTCAGACGCTTGACCTGTCTTGCATAGATATGTCGGAGCCCCCCGTTAAAGCCCTGCGCCAAGCACTTCCCAATACAGAAATAACTTCTGGTTGCGTAGCCTCATTTTAAACAAACTACACCTATACTGAGAGTGGGGGCTTTACTACTCAACGTATTTTAGTGAATCTGCCCAGTATTATTCTCATAAATAATGGGTATTACTTGAAAAACAATAAACCAAAATTAAGTTCTGAAGCGCTGCTGTCTGTGTTGGATCAACAGGGCTGCGGCATTATTGCGATAAACGCGGCCGGCATCATCACTCAGATGAATGCCAGAGCAGAAAAATTAACAGGCTGGTCAGAAAGTGAGGCACTTCAGCAAGACATAGGCCTTGTTTACGGTGCCAACTTTGGCAATGCGACCAAAAGCAGTCCACTAACACAGCATATTTTGGAGAGCAGCAACGCAAGCGCCCCGTCTGCCCCAATAGAGCTCACCTCTCTGTCGGGCAAAAAATACATGGTAAACCATGCGGCAATGCCATTATTTGACGAGCAGTCTCAGCTCACCGGAGTAGCTCTAAGCTTTAGGGATATCACCAACAGCCTTGAGCTAGAGGAGCAGCTTGCCAACTCTAACAATACCCTTCAGTCAATTATTGACAACTTTCCGCTTCCAATGGGAATCACAAACCTCAACGGACAGCTTACTCTTGTCAATGAGGCCTTCGCAGAACTTTTAGGGCGCAGTAAAGAAAGCTGCCTCGGCC
Organism: Gammaproteobacteria bacterium UBA3067; assembly: GCA_002366835.1. GTDB lineage: Bacteria > Pseudomonadota > Gammaproteobacteria > Pseudomonadales > UBA3067 > UBA3067. Next base: position 5,205 of record DFBZ01000151.1, on the reverse strand, counting down.
AAGCCAGCGCAGAGGTATTTCCTGGCGAAAACACCATCCTGTACAAAGAACAGGATCAAGAGGTGCTACAGACTGCAGCACCCATCAAATATATGTTCAGCTTATTCAAAAGCAAAAACCAGCTAGACGGACAAAAATGCACATTAACGAAATTCCCGCTATTCGATAAAAACGGAGAAACATATAGCATCGGCTTTATCTGTAACAAACTGATCGATATGAACCTTGAGAAAGGCTTAACGACAACCCAGGAAAGTGTCAACGTATATGAGGCTGGTGCGACCGCCACCCCCGACCCTTTGGGTACTCCTCCCAAAATCATTGTAGTGGATGATGACGCCCAGATGCGTGAATTGACCAAGGAAATATTGGAAATCGCCGGTTTCGAGGTGCTCTGCCCTAAAAGCGCGATGCACGCTCTTGAACTACTAGACAAAGAGAGCAATTCAATATCACTTCTTATCACCGATATAATGATGCCCGAACTCGATGGCTACCAGCTTGCCGAAAAAGCCCTCGAAATTAATCCAGATCTCAAGATACTTTTAGCATCCGGTTTTAACAGTCACTTAGCAGATGAAAACCCCCTTAAGGCCCTCGCTCAAATCAATAAACCCTACTCCAGCCATCAGTTGCTCGACTTGGTCTCTACCTTACTGGATAGCAACTAAGAGAAAAAGCTCCGTGCTTGCCCCGCCTTCAGCCTACCCACTTCGCCTTAGATATTACTCCTAGCCTCCCCTCTCTCATATGGATTTTGTCACCAGGCTGGCTTTGACAACGTCACATATTACTGATACAAAGACCCCCGTATGGTATTACAGCTTTTAGTTTAGTCTTTAGAAACAGTGTTAGTACTACAGCTTAAAACCTAGAGTTACGCTATCATCAGCCCCTTACTAGGACACACCACGATGCCAGCAAGGGCGACTATTACCTGAGTAAACAAAATTAATAATCGTGGCCCTCTTTCCCCCATTTTCTATAGCACTAAGCGTCATTTTCGTGGAAAATACTCCCACTTTAAGATCTCTAGCTGGTTATTCAAGTGGTTAGGTCAAAAGTAAGGGTTACATCAATAAAGCAAAACTAAAAACATGCCAAATGGAGGTAGTTTAAATGTCTGATTTACGTTTTGATGACAAGGTTGTCATTATTACCGGTGCTGGTAACGGCCTAGGTAAATCACATGCTCTTGAGTTCGCCAAGCGCGGCGCCAAGGTAGTTGTAAACGATTTGGGCGGAAGCGCCTTTGGCGACGGTGCTGATGCAGCACCTGCACAAGTTGTTGTAGACGAAATCAAGGCCGCTGGCGGCGAAGCTGTTGCAAACTTTGACTCTGTTGAAGATGGCGACAAAATCGTTCAAACAGCTATGGATACTTTTGGTCGCATCGATGTTGTTGTAAACAACGCCGGCATCTTGCGCGACAAAAGCTTTCACAAAATGACTGACGATGACTGGGATCTTATCTACCGTGTTCATGTCAAGGGTTCTTACAAAGTCGCTCATGCCGCATGGCCTCACATGCGTGAGCAGCAGTACGGGCGCATTATAAACACCGCTTCAGCCGCTGGCATCTACGGTAACTTTGGCCAAGCTAACTACAGCATGGCCAAGCTAGGCCTTCACGGCTTAACTCAAACACTGGCTATCGAAGGTCAGAAGCGTAATATTTTCGTTAACTCTATTGCGCCAATCGCGGCTTCACGTTTAACTGAAACTGTTATGCCCCCCGATATTCTTAAAAATCTTAAGCCTGAATACGTATCTCCTCTCGTTTCATATCTTTGCCACGAGAGCAGTACTGAAACTGGCGGACTATTTGAAGTGGGCTGCGGCTGGTTTGCGAAGCTTCGTTGGGAGCGTACCAACGGTCTTGGCTTGCCTGTTGACAACATTTCAGCTGAAAGTATTTCTGAAGGTTGGGACGCAGTTGTAGATTTCAGTGAAAATACAACTCACCCAGCAGGTACGCAGGAAGCCATGATGGGCCCAATGTCTAACTTGCAAAACAAGTAAGTTGGCATAGGCAATAGTAGATCTCGTAACTGCGAGGCCTCATGTCGTAAACAAACCCCGCCACCAGGCGGGGTTTGTTGTTTATACCCGTGCGAAAACAAAAAATCCCCGCCTAATGACGAGGACCTTGGCAAACCAGCTAGGTTTGCGACCAAACCATCAGACTTGGCAGCTGACTAGAACTCTTCCCAGTCCTCACCGCCACCATATCCATCATCCTTGACTTCGGATTGAGAAGAACCAGAGTGATTGATAGCTGCGCTTACTACAGGCGGTGAAAAGGCTTCAGCACCACCCATCATCGTAAAAAACCCCATAAGCTCGCGCATCTTCTTGGCTTGTTCAGCCATATTTTCGCTGGCTGCAGAAGCCTGTTCAACTAACGCCGCATTTTGTTGGGTCATTTCATCCATTTGCCCCACGGCTTTGTTTATTTGTTCGATGCCATCCGTTTGCTCAGAGGCGGCACTTGAAATATCATTAGTGCTGCTATTCACTTGCTCAACAGAGTCAACAATTTGCCCAAGGGTGTCTCCTGTTTTATTAACAAGCTCTACTCCGTTCTCAACTTGCGCAACACTGTCCTGGATTAATTCTTTTATTTCTTTCGCAGCATTCGCTGAGCGCTGAGAAAGACTTCTTACTTCACTTGCCACTACGGCGAATCCACGCCCCTGCTCTCCGGCGCGCGCTGCTTCTACTGCAGCGTTTAATGCAAGTAAATTGGTTTGAAATGCTATCTCATCAATAACACCGATTATTTCTGCAATCTTTTTGCTGGAGCTTAATATATCCCCCATAGAGACCACCGCATCCTTGACTACGTTGCCTCCGGCACGGGCCTTACCCAGAGCATCATCAGAAAGCTCCCTGGCATTATTGGCGTTATCGGAACTCTGCCTGACAACACTCGTCATTTCTTCCATGCTCGAGGCGGTTTCCTCAAGTGAGCTGGCCTGCTCTTCCGTCCTCTGTCTCAAGTCGGCATTGCCGCGTGCAATTTCGTCAGCACCCGATGCAACAGAGTTGGCAGCTGCACGCACCTGGGTAATAATTTTGGTGAGGTTCTCTACGGTTTTGTTTGCATTTGTTTTCAGCTCACCAAAAGTCCCGCCGTAGTCATTATTAATGGTGGAGGTTAAATCACCCTCAGAAAGCGAAGACAATACCGCTCCCGTATCCATAACTACTTTCTCTGAGGTTTCCACCAAGGTATTCAAGCCTTCTGCAAGCACCCGGAAAAAGCCCTCTTTATCACCCAGGCTAACCCGTTTTGACAAATCCCCGTCAACTGCCGATTGTACGAGATCCTCAATTTCGTTTTCGATTGACACTTCGGATGTTCGATCCGACCACTCAACGGCTGTACCCAAACGCTCGCCCGTTTCGTTAAATACCGGGTTGGCGACAAATGCCATGGTACGCCCACCTACCACAAACTGAGCATCATGCGTTGCCGAAAGCTTTTCTAGCAATCCGCGCTGATGTGCTGGGTTCTTATGAAAAATATCAATATTTTGCCCAATTAAGTTTTTTGCATCAAATGCAGAAAGATCTTTTTTCAGGTCTGACTCTACGCCCGACATTAAGGAGTTGGCAGCTTCGTTCATATATATAATATTTAAATCGTTGTCTGCCACCATTACATTAGAGGAAACACTATCTAAGGTTTGCTTTAATCGTGCGTTCGCGTCAGCGACAACCTTTTCCTGCTCAAGACGAGCGAGCTCGGCAGTCATATCCGCCCATTCCACCACGGTGCCCAAACGCTGCCCCCCCTCATCTTTAACCGGCGTAGCAATTAAATCAAAGGTTCGCCCACCCACATTAATTCTTGAGTTAAATGGTTTTGTCATCTCGGCAAGTACATGCCGCTGATGCATTGGTTTTTTATGAAAAACATCGATGTTTTTGCCAATCAAATCATCGGCGCTGAAGTCAGGGAGGTCTTTCTTTAAATCAAACTCTGCATCTTTAAACATGATGTGAACCGCTGCATTAAGATAGCTTATATTAAAGCTGTTATCCGCAATCATGACATTGGTATCACAAACATCGAGGGCATTTTTGATTGTGGTCGCTTTCGCCGCGAGATTATTTGTATATTCGAGTTCAAAATTCAATTTGGTTTGAACCGTATGCAACATTTGCATCAGCTGTCCGATTTCATCATCTTTACTGATATTTATTCTCTCATCAAAGCGGCCGCCAGCAATATTCTTAAAATATTCTAATAATTCTAAAGTGTTAGCCAGAACAAAGCGATTAAGGAAAAAATAAAATGAGGAGGACAAAAGGACAAAGAAAGCCGCAAAAACCATCACGAGGTTAGTGATTTCTGAGCTTGCTCCGAAAAACTTAAAACTAAAGGCAGAAACTAAAACAAAGGATATTGCAGCGAGCCCCAACAACACACTCAGCTTGGATTTTATTGACATTTTGGCAAGCTTTTTCTGAAACTTTTCACTTGTACTTAGAGCAGGCTCTTTTCCAGCCCGCAGGTCGCGATAAAGGCTTTCCGCCTCAGCGATTTGTTCTCGTGAGGGTTTTCTGCGTACCGACATATACTCGACAATAGAGCCATCTTTCCACACGGGAATAACACGGGCTTCTACCCAGTAGAAACCACCACTTTTCGTTAGATTTTTTACAATACCAACCCAGGGCTTACCTTGACCCACCGTGCTCCATAAATCCTCGAACGCTGCAGAGGGCATATCAGGGTGGCGCACCATATTGTGTGGACTACCCATAAGTTCGGCTTCGGAATAGCCACTAATTTCAACAAACTCTTTATTCACAAAGGTGATAACACCTCTGAGATCGGTTCTGGAAACGAGTGTTTGCCCCTCTTCCAAGTATATTTCTTCATTAATTCTTTGGGCATTCACGCTCATAGTTTTCCCCTAGCAAAAAAACGTCCCTATTTGAAACTTTTGGGCTCTTTTCAGCATAGACGAATTAATAGATTTGCAAGAAGAAAGGGGCAAAGATACGAACAGAGCATTCAAGGTACTAAGAGAGCGAGCCATGCAGTCTTTAACAACAACAGGAGGGGACGGAGCACAGACGGTTATTTATTACTTTGTTCCTACGCGCCTGAAGAATAGAGCAAATATAATATAAATAATTAGAAAAGCATCAAAGTTCCCGCCACCACCTGAGCCACCTTTAATCGTTGAA
>DFBZ01000005.1:4400-6324 GCA_002366835.1 Gammaproteobacteria bacterium UBA3067 | reverse complement strand
TTCCCCTCATCAGTATGGCCCCATCACTCGCCTACAGAGCTGCCCTCCAACTTGTGGAGCGGGCGCTGCAATCGTGTGTACTGAAGAATTTGCCAAGCGTCACGGCATTGAAAACCCTGTCTACATTGCTGGCATGTCGATGGCAACTGACGTTGAATCTAGCTTCAACGAAGCATCCATGATCAAGGCCATTGGCTTCGATATGACTAAGAAAGCTGCTTCAGAAGTTTACGAGCAAGCTGGAGTTGGCCCTGAAGACACACAAGTTATCGAACTTCATGATTGCTTTACTTCCAACGAGCTGCTCACTTATGAAGCGCTTGGCCTCTGTGGCATAGGTAAAGCGGAAGAACTGATTGAAAACAACGATACGACTTACGGCGGCAGATGGGTTGTTAATCCATCAGGTGGATTACTGTCGAAAGGTCACCCACTTGGCGCAACCGGCTTAGCCCAGTGTAACGAACTGGTAGAACAGCTGCGCGGCACCGCTGGCAAGCGACAAGTTGATGGTGCAAGGGCTGCTCTACAGCACAACCTTGGCCTAGGTGGTGCGTGTGTTGTGACGATGTACCGTCGCGACTAATACCGCCGCAACTAAAGATGGCCAAGTGTGCTTAGCACACCGCCATCAAGACCCCTCTCCCGCTTAGTTCAAACAGGAGAGGGATCAAAATAAAAAAGGGAAGCCAGGCTGAATCTGGCTTCCCTTTTTTGTAGTGACACTTTTATTTGATATTGGCTAAGAGAAAAACCCAAACCATGCTTCGCCTACAACAACAGGTTTTACAAACTGCCTTACAGTGGCTGAGACAGGAAAAGCCCTGCTGGCTAGCCACCATCTGCCACACCTATGGCTCCTCCCCCCGACCAGTCGGCTCGTTGATGGCGTGCAATATCGATGGCATTGTTGTTGGCTCTCTATCCGGCGGCTGCATTGAGGAGGAACTACTTAAAAGTATCATTCACTTACCCGAATACCAAAAACAGCCTTGCTGGGTTCTTTATCCCCAGAACAATAAAAACGACACTCAGTATCAACTACCCTGCGGCGGCAAACTAAAGATCCTGCTCGAACCGCTTTTTCTACACCAGCTAAGCCACTTTGAATCACTGCTAGCATCGCTAAGAAATCGAGAAATTACGCAGCGATGCGTCGACATTCCTAGTGGAAAAATGCAACTCAAGTCTACAAGCTCTTCAGGTTTAGAGGCCACCGAAACCCAACTACGGCACACCTTGTTACCCCACCATCGGCTACTGATTATTGGCATCAACCCCGTTAGCTTATACGTAGCAGAAATAGCCAACAGCCTCGATTTCCAAGTCACCCTTTGCGAGCCTCGGAGAGACTTCCATAAACACTGGCACCCTGAAAATCTTCCCGATATTACTTTCACAGAAAAACTTCCCGATGATGTGGTTCGCGCAGGTTTCAATGATCATTTTTCAGCTATTGTGGCGCTTGCTCATGACCCAAGAGTCGATGATATGGCCCTGATGGAAGCACTGACTTCAAACGCATTTTATGTGGGAGCAATGGGCTCACAAAACACCACAAAAAAGCGCAAGGAACGACTGCAAGAACTGGGGATAACTAAAACCCAAATAGCGACACTGCACGCGCCCATCGGTCTAACCATTGGCAGCAAAACCCCCATAGAAATTGCCATCTCCATTGCCGCCGAGTTAACACTAACTCGAAACGCCGCAAGAAATACCGAACGCGCCTCGAGCCATGAGTGAGGACGCGGGATTTATCCTGCTAGCAGCCGGCTTATCCACACGTTTTGGCCGTAATAAATTGCTTGCCTCTTTAGATGGTGAGCAAGCCCTTATCTTACAAACCGCGAAGAACATACTCCGCGCCAGCGATAAACTACTGGTGGTGAGCAACACCAATCATCACGCGCTAAATGCTCTG
>DFBZ01000005.1:1594-4320 GCA_002366835.1 Gammaproteobacteria bacterium UBA3067 | reverse complement strand
CTGGCCGATATGCCAACCATAAAAACAAGCACCTACCAATCCGTACAACAAGCACTTAAGCAGCATCAGCTGATAGTAGCCAGTCATAACGGCAACAAGGGTAAACCAGTCGGATTTTCTGCCCACTTTTATAAGCAACTAACTCAACTGCAGGGCGACCAGGGAGCAAGATCCATACTGCGCAACAACCCCAATCAGACCTTCATGCTCAATTGCAATGACCCTGGCATACTGATTGATGTCGACACCCCAGAGCAGCTGGAAAAGCTGAAATCGCAGAACTGAGGCGATATACTTGATGCCCTTCCCAACCCTCAGGCACAGACTAAAACAGGACACCTCATGATTAAGGCCAGCGATCTAAAAAAGAGCCACGTTGTCGATATCGACAATCAACTCGTCATTGTTCGGCATATCGACGTAAAAAGCCCCTCGTCCCGTGGCGCGGCAACCCTGTACAAAGTCCGCTTTAGCAACGTCAAAACCGGCCAAAAGGTAGAAAAAACTCTGAAGGGCGACGACGGCCTCCAGGACATAGAGCTACAGCGACGCAAAGTACAGTACCTCTACCAGGAAGATGACAACTTTATTTTTATGGATAACGAAGATTACAACCAGTACGGGCTGAACGAAGACCAGCTCGAAAGTCAAAGTAAGTGGCTGGTCGATAACCTCGAAGGGATTCATATGTTGGTCGTGGACGATCAAGCCATTGCCATAGAACTTCCCCCCTCCATCGACCTAGAAATTATGGAGACTGCCCCAGCCATAAAAGGTGCCAGCGCCTCCAGCCGAACCAAAACAGCCCAACTATCCAGCGGAGCAGAAGTTCAGGTGCCTGAATACTTGGCTAGTGGAGAAGTTATCAAGATCAATACAAGCACCGGAAAATATATATCACGCGCATAAGCCCCCCAATTCATTAACAGGCTGTTGAAATTCGCTGAATTGAGCCACACACAAGGCAAAATCAAGTGAAAAAGCGGACGACTCCATGGATGGGGGAGGTAGAGCGACGCAGGATGCTAAAGCCGAGTTTACACCTGTAAATGAGCACTTTGAGTGCGATTTTAACGCCGTAGGTGGCCAAGTCAGTAGAATTTCAACAGCCTGTTAACACAGCTTTACACAACTCGCTCCATTCGTAACCCCCATTCGTCTGCCGCTGCAGTAATCTGGCCTTGCTTCAACGAATACTCCTAAAGCAAAACGACAATAGACATAGAGGCTCCAGAATGAAAAAAATAATTCTTTTACTCGGGTTGAGCTCTTTCCTGCAAGCCTGCACCATGGATTTGGCTGGCGGAGGCGAAACCACCACTACGGTTGATAGCGGCTTTAACTTAGACTCCCCTTTTGACTTCGGCTCAAGAGATAGTTTATTTACTATTGGAGATGGAGAGTTTTTTTAGGTCTCGCACCAAGCTGCCTGCCCTTTGGGCTTTCCCATCTCCATAGTACTGGGCTGGGAAAGCCCTTTTTTCAACCTAAGCTGTCTATTTCTGAGTCAGCAGATAGGTAAATATCTCCACTACCTCTTCAACGCTTCGACAGCTCGCCAGCGCAGCACCATTAATTTCTTTTAGAGGGTGAATCAAGCTCTCATCATGCAAGGTGATCAGCGGCGTCCCCAACGCTGCGGCATACCCCGCATCGAATGCAGCATTCCACTGCTTATATTTCTCCCCAAAACGCACAACCACCACATCCGCTTCTTCAATACACTTTTTAATACGAATGGAATTAATTTTTGCCGCCTTGTGATCACGCCAAAAAGCGCCCTCCTCCTTACCTAGAATGGCATCGCCAACATCATCACTCGCAGCGTGATCAAGAACTGGCGCACTAAACGCGACCGCCAAACCTAACTCAGCACACTTGCTAATGATTTTCTCACGCCAGTCGCTATGTATTTCTCCAGATAAATATACTTGCCAAGTCATTGTCAGATTCCTCATAGTTAGCCTTAATTTTAAACAAGGCATAATACGTCAGCAGAACTAAAATGAAAGCCCTTCATCCATAGAACCCCAGGCTGGCATACAAGAGTACAAGAGGGCGGCAAGCTTGCGGCGTTTATGCCGAACGTTACGGAAACCCTCATAGCAATACTCGCCACCACGAGCCTGGGGGCAATATTGTCATCCTGCTCGCTAGACTTTGGCATCAACGGCAAAGCCATTCACTGCTTTGACAGGCTAAAACAAATTGCTGACCAACCGCCTGATCTGGAACAAATGATAATCACCCCTGTCATTAGCAATGCCAGGTGTACTGGGGAGCTAAATAGTTGGCCAAGCTTGGAACCATGACGTAAGAATCGTACTTTTTGTTCAATTAAAGACGGGGCAGAGCCTTAATGAAGCACTTAGAAAAGAAATCAAACAAACCGTAAGAAAGGAGTTGAGCCCACGACATATACCCGAAAAAATCCTTCAGGTCACAGATATCCCAAAAGCATTAAGCGGCAAGGTCGTTGAACTTGCAGTCAGCCATACTATTTATGGTAGGGAAATAGGAAATCAGGACGCCCTGTCTAACCCAGAGGCACTTGCACAATATAAAAACCGGCCAGAGTTAAAAGCGAATAGAGAGGAATACCAGAAGGGAACTAAATAGAGAGGAGAAAACCCCAACCCAAGCGGGCCGGGGTTATCGAGACGTTTACAGCTTGCCTTCTAACTCAGGCACTGCTTCAAACAAGTCTGCAACCAGACCGTAATCAG
>DFBZ01000005.1:0-1510 GCA_002366835.1 Gammaproteobacteria bacterium UBA3067 | reverse complement strand
ACAAAGCCAGCATCAACCGCTGCACGGGATGCACCCACCGCAGCGCCAAGTTTATCAGCCACTTTTTCCAGCATGGCGAAGTTTTCACCATTCTGCATACCGCGACCACCAGAGATTACAACGCTTGCAGCTGTTAGCTCAGGACGCTCAGACTTAACAATCTCTTCGCTTACAAATGCAGAAACACCTGCATCATGCGCAGCATCAACTGCTTCTACTGCGGCAGAACCACCTTCAGCAGCAACCGCATCAAAACCAGTTCCGCGAACAGTGATTACTTTAATCGCGTCTAAGCTTTGAACCGTTGCTATGGCGTTACCCGCATAAATGGGACGCTGAAATGTATCAGCTGACTCAACAGCAGTGATTTCAGAGATTTGCGCCACGTCCAGCAAAGCCGCCACACGAGGTAAAAAGTTTTTGGCAATAACTGTATTGCTTCCCAAGACATGGGTGTAGTTCTTACCCAGGTCTGCAAGCAATAATGAAACGTTCTCAGCCAACTGGTTAGCGTAAACGGCATTATCGGCAACAAGTACCTTAGCAACACCCTCTACCTTGGCCGCAGCCTCAGCAACGGCACCACAATCTGCACCAGCAACCACTATGTCGATATCGCCGCCAATTTGTTTGGCCGCTGCAACTGTGCTTAAGGTTGCTGCATTTAAGCTGGCGTTATCATGATCTGCATATACTAGAATACCCATGTTAGATCACCTTCGCTTCGTTTTTCAGTTTTTCTACGAGCTCGTCAACAGTTTCCACCTTGATTCCGGCAGAACGCTGAGCGGGCGGCTCAACCTTAAGAGTCTTGGTACGCGCAGCAACATCTACACCCAACTCGTCAGGTGTTGTGCTATCAAGCGGCTTTTTCTTCGCTTTCATGATGTTAGGAAGCGAAGCGTAACGTGGCTCGTTAAGGCGCAAATCAGTGCTTACGATAGCAGGCAGGTTCAATGCAACAGTCTGCAAACCACCATCAATTTCACGAACAACTGTCAGCTTGTCGCCGTCAACAGTTATTTCAGAAGCAAAGGTACCTTGAGCATAACCAGACAGGGCAGCAAGCATCTGGCCAGTTTGGTTGTTGTCACTGTCGATAGACTGCTTACCAGTAATAATTAACTGAGGCGCTTCTTTCTCACAAACGGCTTTAAGCACTTTCGCTACGCCCAGAGAATCAACTTCTGCGTCAGTTTCAACCAAAATACCGCGATCAGCACCTAGTGCTAAAGCAGTACGCAGTGTTTCCTGGGCAGTTTTTTGCCCAATACATACTGCTACAATTTCCGTAGCGACACCCTTTTCTTTTAGTCGAATAGCTTCTTCAACAGCAATCTCGCACAAAGGGTTAATCGCCATCTTAACGTTATTTAAATCAACACCGCTGTTATCGCCCAGAACGTTAACCTTAACGTTCGCGTCAACAACACGTTTGACAGCAACAAGAACCTTCATGGAATCCTCGGCTTATTGTTAGATGAATAAAATATGTTAGCGCTTTATCGCT
>DFBZ01000051.1:3084-10691 GCA_002366835.1 Gammaproteobacteria bacterium UBA3067 | reverse complement strand
TTAGCTTTTCTATGGCTTATATCTTAGTTGCGGGGCATGTTGAGGAGCTACCCTATGAGACATTTGTCGTGCACAACGCATCAACTTAAGCTAAAACCCTCAGTTGCACCCCGAGGGCATAAAGGCGCGAAAAAGAGGTGTGCTGCTAATACCCAAGGCACTCGTTGTGCGCATGGGGCAGGCTCTAGGTGCTTTAGGCGAGATATTCGCGTCCCTTGAAGGGCTCTATCTATTGGCAGCTAATACGAAATTCATCATTCAGTTCCAGGGGTAATACCAAGGTGCTGAATTGTTTGTTGATCGAATCACTGCAAAGCGCCTCTAGTGTTAATGGCCTATTTACATATTTTTGTTGGTATTCAATATTGAATACCGGCTTATTCGCAGTAATAAAAGACTCCATAGTTGAACACTCAGAATATTCAAAACACTGTTCATTCACAGCGAAGTCAAAATACGTAACAAGCTCATTGATTTGATCAACATCATTTTTAAGCCCCACTGCAAGCATTCTTGCGTGGGCTTCATTAGCGATAAAGCGATTGTAATCAAGCTGATCTTTTGCCGTAAGGTTCATTCCCGGATTATTCGTATAACCATCCATATTATCTGGGTCGACGCCATCACAACCCTTCGATTTGGCCAGATCAAGGCGTCTTTTCATAATTGAGCGTACATTTTCAGATCGAATGTCTAGCCATCTCTCCCCTGGCCAGCCATCCAGCGTATTCCCCAAATCATTCGCCTTGAACGAGCTAGCATCGGAACGCCACTCCTCATAGGATCCTGCAGAAAAATAGCAAATAACTTTAATGCCCGACTCTTGAAGCTCTTGAATTAAGGTGGTTGGTGAGTCGAACAGGTCAATGTCATATAGTTCAGCATCGTGAGACGTGTTTACTGAACCACTTAACTGAATGTGCCATCTGATGAGTGGAGAAGGGCGATACCAAGTCCCCTGTTCTGCATAATTCTGTTCTATATCCCCTTGCTCTATATCTACCTGTTTTCCGGCACTCGGCTCATCGGTAAGTTGTTTCTCAGTACCTTCTGTATCAGCACTTGGTCTAATGCTACTTTGCTCATCAGAAATCGAAAGCGCGATAAAAACCAATGTGATTAATGTAGCAAAAATGTTCATGGGTGCCTCGATAAATGCATATATCATGCGCAGGGATTTTCAAGTGACGTTATCAAGCAATTGCTCTAGATTTTTTCTTGGGGGGATTGCTGTATAAGGGGTAAACCTTTATTCAGCATATGCGGTCTTGGTTTGATAAACCCCGCAACCCTTGAAGCTTCTAGCATCAACGGGCGCTCGAACCCAGTAACTTGAACATGGCTAATAAATCTATTTAATAAGTATAGTGAATCTTATTCCGTGTAGTTATTAACCAGGTCACATATTGGACAATTAACTCAAGATACTTATAGACATTGCCAGAATTGAATAAAATAGATTCATCCGGCACGGGATACAAACTTTCTCCCGCGCCGGATGAACTATAGTGGTTATGATCACAGAGGGATCTGATAACCTGAATTTTACACGTGTTATCTTACAATTTTTAGTATTCTTCACACCCAATTCGCCAAGAATCCAAGGCCAATCTCTTCTTTAACCAGGATAATCCCATCGAATTCGCTTTAGCGCAAAAATCACCCGCGCTCCCCTTGTATTCGACGCCGAAAACAGCTTTGCCCGATGAGGTGAACACGCTGTAACCTTCACATTCATTATATTGGAAACATTGCTCATTTAGGGCCCAGTCAAAGTGATCAACTAAGTCTTCTAGCTGCTCGACGTTATTTTTTAGGCCCACCGAAAGCCCGACTAAGTGCGCCTGTTCTGCTATCCAGCGATTATAAGTAAGCTGGTCGGAGTAAGTCAGATTAAGCTTCGTTTCAGAGCTATTTGTATAAGCATCCATATTATCCGGCTCAACGCCATCACAGCCTTTTGATACGGCTAAGGCCATACGGGATCGCATAATGGGCGCTAATAGATCAATACGTCGAATATCTAGCCAGCGCTCATCCCAATCAGCCATGTTGGCGGCAAAAGGTGGTTTATCACCGCTGTATTCTTCATTTGAGATAAAAGAAAAGAACTGTTGCCAATCATCTCTCCATCCTTCGTAGGTGCCCGCGCTGAAGTAACATATAACCGTCTTACCTGAAGCTTTGAGCTCAGCGATACTTGCCGCGCTTGTATCAAATAGATCAACATCATACATATCAACATCAAGACTAGTATCAAGTTCACCATTTATTTGCCATTGCCACGTCAGGTTTTCTGCCGGTGAGGGTTGCCACCAATCGGCAGCACCTGTGTCATTGCTACTGTCTCCGCTTGAGTCATTGCTATCATTAGTGGTGTCACCATCTGTATCACTGCTACTGTCATCACCATCACTCGTACCTTTCTCTATTAGCGCAAGAGAGAGTTGGTCAATGTTGCTGACATCAACATTGTTGTTAGATACGTACCTTATCTTTAAGTCATTATTGGCATTAATGTAATTGGCGATATTTGACTTAATAGTGAAACGTTGCTTAAACCAAACCCAGTCCAGTGCGCCGCTATTATCCCCAAGTGTTATCCACTTCCTCTGTTCAAAATCTCTTAACTGAAAACGCCATCGCTGAACGCTCTTTGCTTCCCCAAGAGTGTTCGCATCAATTCTGATTTCTTTCCACTGCTTTGCTGTCGCCTGTTTGAAATAAAAAACCCCAACGAACTTCTTTTGATTTGGTTTAGCCTCAATGTATGTTGACCAGTTATCCTCATTTCCTGATTGATCAAGACTAGCGAGTACCGATAGATCCTGATCACTCACTGCGCCTTTCGGTGTTGTTATTTTATAAACGGAGAGATTGTCAGCAAACAAAGTTTTACTGAACAACAACGATATTAATAATACCGTATAAGTTTTTTTCCACATTATTGCGTTCCTTGCGGGTTATTGAAATCCTATTAACTTTACAATCTACAGCATCGCCGAAAGCACTTACTTTCTGTAGCATCGTGCTCAAAGCGCTACACGAGAAAGACTCTACTCATTTACTAGAGGGCAATAAGCAGCCGAACTAAAGTCACTAATGCGACCCCATTCCGATAATTTATTCTAGTTAGTGTCTGGCCCAAGTCAAAAAATTAGATATCAACCGCCCGCTATAGCGCAGCTATATCTAGTAGACTGTTGAAGTTCGTTTTATAGCGTTAGGCACAAGGGAAAATAATATGGAGTTTGGCCATGTAAATGAGTAGGGCCTGGCCCTTGAAATGTCCCCTGTATCAGGGGGCTTGTCGCTTGGTTTTAGCCCGGTAGATGAGCAGGTCAATAGAATTTCAATAGCCTGCCAAGGCCTTAACAGGCAAGAAAAGGACGCTACTATTGGGTTGTATCGTGTTCTAACTGAGGCCGTAATATATGAGGCAAAAAAACGCACTGCATCCTGCTCAGCTCTAATCCCACCGTTATATTTAACGCCACTGACTAGTCGCTAGTCATTGGCAGCCCCCTAGTCTTTGCCATCGTTTCTACGCGGCTGCCACGAATATTTCGTTGTATCCCTGTGGTGTGGAAAGCATGAGGGATTGAGAATGCCAGAAAAAGGGTGTTAGTGATTAGCCCTCGTGGTGAAGAGCTAACGACGGACAATATAGATTCCCGCTTAACCATGCGTAATTTTATAGAAGAAATGCGCAGCAGTGGGCAAGTGACTGGCGCCCCGCCTCCTCTGTTGAAAAGGGATAGGCGGGTTTTGCCAATGCACTGGACAGGTTGCTGAGCAAGAAACGCTAACGGGACGACAGCGTTGGGTAGTCGGTATAGCCTTTTTCTTCACCCGCATAAAATGTTTCTTCGTTCGGGATATTCAGTTTGGCGCCTTGCTGAAAACGGCTTACCAAGTCGGGGTTCGCTAGATAATACACTCCGAATGCCACTGCATCCGCTTCGTTTTTCTCCAGAGCCGCGTTCGCTTTGGTTTTATCATACCCACCGTTGGTGATATAAACGCCCTGCCAAATATCGCGTAACTCTTTTACGTTAAAAATTGGGCCAGCCAGCCCTGGGTTTTCCGCCCCCATTTCTGTGACATGAAGGTAGGCCAAGCTAAATGGGTTGAGTGCGTTGACGGCATAATGAAATGTCGCTTGAGGATCACTGTCTTTTATATCGTTAAAAGGGTTGAGGGGGGATAAACGCAAGCCAACCCGCTCGTTACCCCATATCTGTACCACGGCCTCAGTCACCTCAAGTAAAAAGCGCACACGATTTTTAATGGAGCCACCGTATTCATCATTGCGATGGTTGGTGCTGTCTCGCAAAAACTGATCAATTAAGTAGCCATTTGCAGCGTGGATTTCTACGCCATCAAAGCCCGCCTGTTTGGCATTTTCTGCCGCTTTTGCGTAGTCAGAAACAATCTCAGAAATATCACTGAGGGATAGGGCGCGTGGGGCAACAAATTCTTTCATGCCTTCATACGTAAATGTTTCTCCTGCTGGCGTAATGGCGGAAGGTGCGACTGGCGCTTCACCGCCGTGGAAGTCGGGGTGGGAGGCGCGGCCACAATGCCAAAGCTGTAAAAAAATACGTCCGCCTTTGTCGTGCACCGCTTGGGTGACTGTTTTCCATGCGTCTATTTGTTCCGCACTGTGAATGCCCGGAGTGCCAGGATAGCCAATGCCTTGCGTGGAAATCTGGCTGCCCTCGGTAATAATTAACCCGGCCTCTGCGCGCTGGCCGTAATACGTTGCCGTAAGAGAAAGCGGTATGGTTTCAGGGCTACGGTTGCGTGTCATGGGAGCCATAATGATACGATTAGGCAGTTCGAGGGCGCCGACTTTGAGTGGAGTGAAAAGATCCGTCATGCTTGATTCTCCTGATAATTGTTGATACTAGGCAGTGTCTGTCAGAATAAATTACACGCATAAAAAAAGCACCCAATGGGTGCTTTTTTCATTTAAACCGACCGTTAACTGACTTCGATAAGTTGTACCGTGCCATCAGGCAGTACTTCATGCGTATGGCCTTCTGGCTCTTCGATAAACTGCACCATCACCATGCAAACAGCGGCGGCTCCGGCAATCACCATAAAAAACGTAGAAGCATCTACAAAGGAATAAACAGTTAGAAAGGTAACGCCACCTACATTTCCGTAGGCCCCCACCATGCCAGCAATTTGCCCCGTCATGCGGCGTTTTACCAGTGGCACCATCGCGAATACTGCACCCTCTCCCGCTTGTACAAAGAAAGAGCAGCACATCACCGCAATAACAGCAAATGGAAGCACCCAGGCGCTATCGACGGTGGAAAGAACCAAATAGCCGATAGTCAGGCCGCCAACCAAAATGGTGAGGGTTTTCTTGCGACCGTATTTGTCGGAAAGGTAACCGCCACCAGGGCGCGCAACAAGGTTCATCACCGCAAAAGCACCACCCAATAAACCAGCCATTACCGGCGTTAAATCGAATGTTTCCATAAAAAAGGCGGGTAACATAGACACAACAGCAAGCTCTGAACCAAATGTGACAAAGTAAGCCCAGTCTAAAATTGCGACCTGCTTGAATTTATAGGCGTCATGTTCTGGTAAGCCGTCCTTTAGGTGATCTTTATTCACGGCATAAATATGGTATGTCTGATAAATAAACAACACCGCGAGGACTGCCCACATTAGGAGTACATAGTTGGAAGAAAGTAAGCCAATGGCGGGCATTGATAGTTTCCAGGCTAATACTGCCAATGCGATATACATGGGGATATTCATGGCGATGTATAAGTAGAAATCACGCTTATTCGATACCTCTAGGCCCCCAGTTTTCTTTGGTTTGAAATAGGTAGAGCCTTTCGGTGTATTGCGCGCAAGACGATAAAAAATCACACCATAAATAAAGGCAATAAGACCAATCGTAGAGATGGCATAACGCCAGCCATCATCGCCGCCATAGAGGTAAGCCGCCGCTGTAGGCAGAGTCCAGGCAGCTGCAGTGGAACCGAAATTCCCCCAGCCGCCATAAACGCCCTCAGCTAAGCCAACTGTTTTGGCTGGAAACCACTCACCCACCAGGCGAATACCGATCACAAAACCCGCACCGATAAAACCGGAGAGAAAACGGAACATCGCCAGTTGCTCATAGCTTTGCGCAAAGGCGAAACCCCAGCTGATAAAGGCGGCAGCCATCAGCAAAAAACTGTAAACCAGGCGTGGACCGAGCTTGTCCACCATCATGCCCACGACGATGCGAGCGGGAATAGTCAGCGCGACATTAAGAATCAGCAAGGCTTTCCACTGCGCATTCGTCATATCGAATGCTTCCATAATGAAAGGCTTGAGCGGTGCGTGGCTAAACCACATTACAAAAGTAAGGAAAAACGCGAACCATGCCACGTGAAGAGTACGTATTGAACGGTCTGCAACATTCAATACGTTAAAGTTACTGTCGGACATAAAGACCCCGTTGATAGTCATTTAAATGATGAGCTGCTAAAAGCAATCATTGGGCCAATGATGAAATATTATTTTAATTCAATAAGATAGCGTAACTTAGTGGGCTTATAGCTAGTAGGAGGACATCATCAAAGTTAGGTTTAGGTGCATAAGTGTGGCTTGCGCACTAAAGTAGAACGGTTTTGGGTGCCTTGGGAAGAAGCGGTAAAAAAGGAGCCCTAAAAACGTGCACGGTACTACGGGTTTTAGCCAAGGGGTTTTAGCGAAGTGGGTCTAAACACCATACGGCCAAGCGCTTTGACTCTGACAGTCTGGGTGAAAGAAGGGTAATCTTTTACTTAAGGCTGCTTTGATGAGAAGGGTTGAAATGTGGCATATTTTTTATGGCTCTATTAGTTTTTTAGCTTCACTTAAAGCAGGCAACTCCGTTTTAAATGTATCATCCCAAGCCGTTGAATTGTTGTGCTCGTCAATTACGTCTAAGGCCCATGACGTTTCACCTTCTAAGCGATAAATTTCAATACTTACTGTTCTTCCGCCATTCGATACTTCCAATTTTGGTTCGTCATTCATCTTTTGTTGATACTCAATTCTTACTATTTACGGCACATGCCTATTTTTGCTATCCGCTGGAGTTACTTGTTAAGCGCCAATTTTTCTGCATGGCTGGTTTTTTCGTTGTATTCCCAGAACTCGACGTCACTAGGAACTAGGTGTTTGTAGGTTCGCAGATAATATTCGGCTAATGTTTCTTTCCTCTTTATGTTGAAGTCATGAAGTACAAACATAATTTTTCGATAACCATCCGGTGCTACTAGAAAATAATACATAGCCTCATTCCACACAGTAAGCTTGGCACTCGGCACGTTGCCCCCGGATGTCCATTTGTGCGACTTGCACTCAACTAATGTTTTCTTTTCTTCACAACCTAGATCAAAGGCATGAGCTTTCTTTAATGCCCCAACTCCAACTGGAACTTTTAGATTCATTCCGAGAAGCAAGCCTTGGGACTGAAAGAAAGTCTTTGCCGCGACTTCAAAATCACGACCCGCTTGCGCGTTTGATACAGATCCTATTCGCTGAAAAGGTTTGGTCATGTTTTTTATACTTAACGCTTAAGCTCAGTTGATCACAAAGCAAAGCAAAGC
>DFBZ01000051.1:0-2944 GCA_002366835.1 Gammaproteobacteria bacterium UBA3067 | reverse complement strand
TTTTATCTCTTTTTAGGGCCTTTTTAAACGCTTGCAGGTTATTGACCTGTATGCGGTTGGCGCTAAGGATAATGTCACCAATTCGCAGGCCGGTGGCCGCGGCGGTGGAGTTCGGTGCCAGGTTAGTAAGCACGATACCCTGTCCTTCGGTATTTTCCTTAAAGGTCGCGCCTTCCAGTAATTCATGCAAGCTGCCATTACTGCTGATGCCTTGCGAGGGTTCACCGACTTTGACATCAATATGTTTCTTTTTGCCGTCGCGCATAAGGCTGATTTTTACCACATCGCCAATGCTTTTGATGCCGATTTGGCTTCGCAGTTGCCCGGCTGATTGAGTGGGTTTGCCATTTACGGCGATGATAACGTCACCGGATAAGAGGCCTGATTTTTCAGCGGGAGAGCCGGGGCCAACGCCACTGACTAATACGCCTTGCTGGCCATTTTTTAAGTGAAAGGCTTTGCGCAGGTCGGCGGTAATATCCTGGATGCTGATCCCGATTTGGCCACGGCGTACTTCGCCATGCTTGAGGATTTGCTTCATGCTCGCTTTCGCCATGTTGACGGGGATGGCGAAACCGATGCCAACGTTGCCCCCTGCTGGTGCAATGATGGCGGTGTTGATGCCGATTAACTCGCCTTTCAGGTTGACCAGTGCGCCGCCGGAATTGCCGGGGTTGATGGAGGCATCGGTTTGAATAAAGTTTTCGTAGCCTTCAAGGCCGAGACCAGTGCGCTCCAGTGCGCTGACGATGCCAGTGGTAACGGTTTGGCCGAGGCCGAAGGGGTTGCCGATGGCCACAACGAAATCACCGACTTGAAGTTTACTGGAGTCGGCAATTTTCACCTCGGTGAGTTTATTGGCATCAATGGTGAGTATGGCAATATCGAGATCAGGGTCGCCGCCGGTGACTTCGGCTTTATAGGTTCGGCCGTCCACCAGTGACACTTCTACTTCATCGGCACCTTTTACAACGTGATAGTTGGTGATGACGATGCCCTTGCCGGCATCAACGATAACCCCTGAACCGGCACTTTGTTTGCGTTTTTGGGGGCGCTGCTGGGGTTGTTGCCGCTGATCTGGAATATTAAAGAAGTGCCTGAAAAAAGGGTCGTTTAACAGAGGGTTGTTGATGGCTTTGGTGGAAAACGTGGAGATGTTCACCACGGCGGGGTTGATCTTTTTGAGCATGGGGGCCAGAGAAGGAAGCGCTTCTCCCTGGGAGTCAGCGATGGGAAGCCCTGCCGAGGCTGGTAAACTGCCAGCGAGGAAAATAAAAACCAAGGTCAATCTAAGCGTTTTTTTCATTCAGCATACTCTCCAATAAAAATGAAGGAGCAGCGTAAACTGCCCCTTCAGGGGTTTCCTAGCAGCCTGCTAACAATAGCAAGGGAACTCTTAGAGTATAAGGTCTTTAAATTGGTTCCCTTAGGACTGATTTTCGCTGGCGGTATGAATTGCAATAGAGACGGGCTTTAACTCTTCGGGCGTCTCTTTGAGCAAGTCGATGCGTAATAAACCTTTGTCCAGTTCTGCTCTGGCTATCGTTATTGTTTTCTCAAGTTTGAATTGTTTTTCAAAGTTTTGTTTTATAAAACCCTGGTGAATAACATTACCTTCTTTATTTTCTTCATTGTTTTTACCGCGCACAAATAAAACACTTTGTTCTATCTGAATATCGAGTTCGTTCTTTTCGAAACCGGGAACACAAAGTGTCAGGCTAAAGTGATTTTCGTCATCTGCCACAAGGCTGTATGCCGGCGTATAATTTTTTTCATTACTGGTATTAAAAACGTTATCTAAAAATGAATAAGGTTGATGAGCAAAACGTGTTCTGGGTGTGTAGTGTGATGCTTGCATAGTGTAAATCTCCAATGAAATAGTAATGACTCATAAGAGATTTATGTTTGATTCAATTTATTTCAATGGCGGAGAATAAAATTAACGCATATTTTTATTGTTGAGTTTTAAGTCTTTGCCCCAAGGGCAGCTCTAAAAATTGCCTTTTTACCCGATAGCGGCGTCAGCTCCGTACTCAACTCCTCATGTACCTCTTGTACACTGTGGGTTTCCGTGCGGTGCTTCCTTGCTCTCGAATAAAAATTCTAATTTTTAGAGCTGCCCTCAAGGCGTTAGCACAGCTTAATCCACGCAGAGCGTTTGAATTAAATGACGCACTTGTGAAATGCCTTTTGATACTTGATCCAGCGCAATAAATTCGTTGGGCTGGTGGGCTTGGTCTATATGGCCCGGGCCAAGAATAATGGTTTCGGTTTCCAGTGTTTGGAAAAAAGGTGCTTCGGTTCCAAAAGCAACGGCTTCGGCACTATGGCCAGTTAATTTTTCTGCCATTTTAACCAAGTGGCTATTGGCAGGTGTTTCGAAGGCAGGAATGCCAGGGAACAGTGCTTCAAGTTCTATTTTTATATTGTGTTGTTTTGCTACGGGCGCTAACAATTTTTTTAATTCTGCGCGTAATTCTTCGAGGTGCATACCCGGTATGGGGCGGATATCAATTTGTAATTCGCAGCTGCCGCAAATACGATTTGGATTATCACCGCCATGGATGCAGCCTAGATTAACTGTGGTAAAGGGAATAACAAATAATTCGTTGCGGATGCGCGTGGATAAGGATTCTCTCCAGCGCATAATTGTGCTTAGTGCGCTGTGCATGGCTTCAATGGCATTATTCCCCAGCGAGGGGTCGGAGGAGTGTCCACTTTGGCCGGTAACACGAACGGCTTCCATGCTGATGCCCTTGTGCATGCGAATGGGTCGCAGGCCGGTGGGCTCGCCGATCACGGCATAACGGGCTTTGGGGCGGCCTTGGTCTACAAGCGCTTGGGCGCCGGACATGCTGGTTTCTTCATTGGCGGTGGCGACAAAAATTAAGGGTTCTTTTATTTGTTCCGGTTTGAAGTGTTGAATGGCTTCAATGGCGAGGGG
>DFBZ01000046.1:3627-6707 GCA_002366835.1 Gammaproteobacteria bacterium UBA3067 | reverse complement strand
GACCCCGTTCAGGGGGCCGCCCACTTCCATACCGATGAAACCCAGCTCCACGATATTTACAAAGAACTCTGTAACTCGCTTCCAGGCTTTCTTGTTCCCAAGCTGGTCAGAGAGGTTGCAGGAGAAAAATCAAAAATAGGCTTAAACCCAAATTTTCAGCTATAACTTTATATGAGCAAGTGAAAACTGGTCAAAAAGCGCATTGCTGAGCATGTAGAATCGCAGAACTGGTATTAGTGGCGGACAGAAACACTCTTCGATGACTCCGGCATCTTTTTTCTTTGCTCAATTTATTCGATGCAAACTGGACGCGGTCTCACAAAAAGGTGCATTTTCTTCCCATTAAGAAAAAAGCTTGAAAGCAAAGCATTACCGAGATCTCACCAGCATTGCAGACCTACACCCAGCAGAATAAAGGAAAAAACAGTGCCTCTTGAGCAATTACCTGCCTCTAGCGTTAGCTTACGAATTCCTCAACAAACATTGAGCAAACTCACTGGCGTCAGCAAACAAGCCAATAAATTTGAGAGCTGGCTGAACAAGCTGCCAAAGGGTCACGTTGGTCAGACAGCAAAGCAAATGTACCTCACCCTGGATGAAATCAGCCATCTCAAAACCACAGCGCAAAATCGCTTTGAGTTACTGGAGCTGATTCGCCCAACAGTTTTATTGCTGCTTCCATCGCTGAGTAAACATTACCTCAACCAGCCACTGATCCTCCCGGCAAAGGCTGCTCAGGTGGCAGCACTAACACAATCACTCTTATTAAAACTAAGCACGGGGTATAAAGTCGCCATTGCCGAAAGCTTGAAAGAAATGGACAAGGTATCTACAAAAAAACATGTCAAGATCGCCCTCCACCGCGCAACCACCCTGTCCACACTCCGACTTCTACACAACTACCAGCTATACAGCCTGACACCCAGAACAATCTGGCACGATATCTACCAGTTCTACTACATTGCTGAACACTACAAGTTAGGCGATGAGCAAGTTCGGGATCAAAAAGGCAGCGATTCAAAAAGCTCGATAAAACAGGAGTTTCTCCGAGCCGTTATGCTGGCGGCAGCTAGCCCAAACCAATTACGTCAGCCACAAATCAAAGACTTATTCGACGCCACGTCTTCTTGGGCGCATTTTGTCAATATTGATAAACACTCGAACCCACCGGGCCTTTATTATCTCGACCTGCTCAGTGATACGCCTCCCACCTACCACAACTGGCTGGCAACTGATAAAGACAGCCAACTTCGAAATATTTACCTCGGCATACTGGTAGAAAAGCTAGAACACTATAGTAAATCGCCCCAGTCATCGGAGCTGGATATACCTGCCAGCATCACTCCAGATTTACTCACCCACCTTTGCAACAACTGGGGTAAATCCAGCCAACGATCCTTCACCCGTACCTCGCAGCAAAGCGGGCTTGAGATCACTGTGGGCTTTAGCGCCAGCCATTACTTTATCTCAAACCAAATGGAGTTCAACACCTTTATCCACGGCGGACACCCTGATCCGCTTGCTCCGAATGACTCAAACCTGTTTCTAAACCCAAGCCATGATCCTTTGGCCCCAGTACCCACTGACCCGGAAAAATCTGCAGAGGATATTTGGTCGCTGAAATACACCGCACCCTTTATTCCCTCTCACGAAGAAGATCATAGCGATAAAATCGAAACCGAAGCGCTTGAAGAAAAGGTAAACCAAGTGGCTAAAGAACTACTACCCAAGCCATTTTGCGCCTTTCGCTGTGGCGTTATTGACACAAGCCCTGGGGGTTACTGTGTAGAGTGGCAGGGGGAAATCTCAGGGCAATTACGAAACGGGGAAGTCATCGGCTTAAAGGAGGACTCGCAGAGCCGCTGGCAAGTGGGTGTTGTGCGCTGGATAAATCAAGTATCAGCAGATACTGCGCGAATAGGCATAGAGCTACTGTCTCCCCTGGGTCAGGCTGGTGGCGCTACGGTTGTGCATAAAAAAGGTCCGTCAGGGGACTTCATTCGTGTCATTCAGCTTCCCGAAATCCCCTCCATTGGTCAAGCAGCAACACTACTCACCCCCAGCACCTGTTTTCAAGAAGGGGATAAAATTTTGCTTACTTATTTAGAGGGCAAGGTGAAGGCAAAACTAACCCAAAGGATCAGCTCCACGTCTGGTTACTGCCAATTTCTGTTTGAACTCTTAGAGCAAGATAATATATCTAAGGGCTCCGCAAAATCCCCGGAAAAAGACCCCGAAAAAAACAAAAGCAGTGCCAACGATGACTTTAATGATGTATGGAAGCTAATCTAGGCCAGACCAAAACGATAAAATAAGGCCGCAACGGACAAACAAAGCAGCCCATTAATGCTATCGTTAATATATCCAGTCGACACTTTTGCGCCCTACACCATGGCGTAAAAAACCCAACAAATAAAACCAAGTTCATATACCAAGCATTTATGCCAACATCAAAATCCACAAGCACCGTTCGCCTTCTTATTTTGCATGATTCGAAAGATCAAGCGGAAAAGCTTATTAGCGAACTCAGAAATTTTGGATATGTGACGCGCGCTCACCTCATAGAAGACGAGGTAGACTTGCTCGACGTTATTGGACACGCCGCATGGGACATCATGCTAGCCAGGCCTGAAACCGATGATATTGGTGCCTACGCAGCCATGAGGCATATTCAGGCAAAAGAAAAAGATATTCCAACCCTCATTCTGTCCGATGACGGAGACCCTGAAACCATTGTCGAAGGCCTTAAAAACGGTGCTCGCGATGTTGTCCCTATCAATGAGATAGAGCGCTTGAAATACGTTTTTCAACGAGAATTGGCCAGCAGCAACGAACGGAAGGCACGCCGCTACACAGAAATACGCTTACGAGAGGTAGAAAAACGCTGCTCCCTGCTGTTAGACAGCTCGCGAGATGCCATTGCCTATATTCACGAAGGTATGCACATTTACGCAAATGACGCATATATTGATTTATTCGGGCATACCGATGTTGATGATCTGGAAGGCATGCCCATTATGGACATGATTGCCCCTCACGACAAAGACCAATTCAAGCAGTTTTTAAGAGACTACCAAAGC
>DFBZ01000046.1:0-3478 GCA_002366835.1 Gammaproteobacteria bacterium UBA3067 | reverse complement strand
TATATCAGTCCTGATCATTTTGGAAAGATAAAGTCATCCTTGGGCATCGGTAACTCGGATTTGTTGTTGGCAGACCTTGCCCTACAACTTAAAGGCTTAGTGGAAGATAACTCGACACTCTCACGGTTCAGCGAAGATGTTTTTACTGTCATTCTTCCCGGTAATGAAGAGGACGCAAGCAAGAATGCAAGTAAAATCATCAAAACACTAGAAGATCATATATTTGATGCGGGCGAGCACAGCAAACAATTAACCGTATGCATCGGCCTTGCAGTAATCAATGAAAACGCACCTCTCGATGACGAACTTATATCTCGCGCTCATAGCGCCATGGAGGAAGCCCGTAAAAACGAGAAAGGCGTCGGCATCTACTCTCCGCCAGAAATTATTGAGAACGAAGAAGGCACCTCTATTCTGGATCAGCTTGAGGAATCCTTGAATGAAAACAAACTGGTGCCGCTTTACCAGCCTATCATAAGTTTAAGAGGTGAGAGTACCGAGCTATACGAAGTATTAATCCGCATGAGAGATACCGGTGGAGAGCTCGTCACGGCAGGACAACTTCTTGCCGAGGCTGAAAAAGCAGGTCTCAGCGGCAAGATAGATCGATGGGTTGTATTGCGGGCAATTAAAGACCTTTCCAAGCAGCATGAACAAGGAAAAAAAACACGCTTATTTATAAATCTGACTCGCGCCAGCATAGAAGACAAAACCTTTCTTCCCTGGCTCAGCGTTGCCTTCAAAGCATCTCGATTACCTGCTGACTCAATCATCTGGCAGATGACAGAAAACGACATTAACAGCACCCTCAAAGACGCCAAACAATTTACCAAATCACTAGAGGAGATTCACTGTCAGGTCTCTATTAACCGATTTGGTTGCGCACTTAACCCCTTTAGTACTTTAAAACACCTGAATGTGACATACCTTAAACTGGATCCATCATTTATCGAAGAATTGAGTAATGAAGAAAATAAAGAAGCACTAAAGGAAATCATCACCACAAGTCATGCTCAAGGAAAACTGGTTATTATTCCTTTTGTGGAAAATGCGGCAATTCTCTCCACATTATGGCAAATTGGCACAAACTTCGTACAAGGCCACTATTTGCAGCCTCCTATGGAAGAAATGAACTACGACTTCTCTGACAACGAATAAAAATTAGATTTTTTACTCATTTATTCAAGCAATAAGAAAAACTAAGACACCACCACACAGCACCAGCTAAACCACCCGATCAAAATAGCTACCAGACCTGTTTTCACTTTTCAAACCCTCATAAACTGAAACCCCCTCCGCCTTCTCAGGCAGGCCAACAGGTGGGTTATTATTAGTTTCCTCCTGGTTTTCTGAAAATCGCTCCGCTCTACTTTCACTGCGCTGTTGCACCAAGTCTGCACTCGCATCTATGGCCATTTGACTCGCTCTAGCAGCGACCGCCCTATCCTGCCCTGATGGACTTGCTGGCGCCAGTGCTGCTGCGCGTACGATGCGGGCTTTTTCAATGGTGGCTTGTGGGTCACCTGCAATAGGAGAAGTATCCACACTCACCTCCCCTCCCGTTGCGTACTGCACACCATCGGGGCCACGTGTATATTCAAGCTTCGGGCTACCCGCAAACGCCCCGCCCGCAACAGCATGGGCAAGCTCATGGGCTCGCACTTCTCTATCACGTTGTTTAAGCTGGTCGACTTGCTGCTTTAGCACTTCTTGCTCAGCTTGTTCCCTGGCTTTCTCTTCAGGTTGTTCGGCAAGGGCTTCGTTGCTGTCTTCTTCTGCATTTAAACGTGTATTAGCTTCGTTACCCGCATTATCTCCCGTCTGCCGGGAAGTTTTTGCCTGGTCTGATAAGGACACCTGATCATCCGCCAAACCCAGGGCCTGCTGTTCAGTCTTTTCACCATCCTTTACCGAATCACCGCCCAGCGTAACTGGAGCGACGGCGCCATTGTCGACATTACGTTCGGATAAGGGGAATGCATGTACACTTATTTGCATAGTAACGCTCCCAGGCTTTCAGCTTTCCTGAAGCCTGTTTTATTAAGGCTATTACACCCTAATATCAATAATCGATTTCATCACTTCGCTGCTGGTTTCTATTACCTTCAGTGAAGCTTTCGCGTGCAACTCACTGGTTTTCAGATCCACCATAGACGTGGACAAATCAGCGATATTTTCAGGCTTTTCTTCGATATTCTGGGTAGCAACATCATGGGCTACTTTTTGAATATTACGCATACTCGTTTGAATACCACTTAAACCCGCACCTAAAGTGGATAAATTCATATGACGGACTCCTGCAGTGAATACATGCCTATTTGTACAGTATATAGACAGCAGAAACGAATAAAACCCCCCGACTGAGACCGATAAGCAATAAAAACCAGGTAGATAAACTAAATTAAAGATCAAAGGTGCTATTAATAACTAAAAGTTGAAACGACTTAATCTATAAATACCACAAAGCATAAGTCGTCGTACTTTACCTTAAACCTAGAAACTGCAGTAGGGCGCGAAAAAGACGTGTATTCAGCTGCTGTGCATAGGAGAATATAAAAAATTCGTGGTCACCTTATTGGGCGTAAGCGCCGTATACGGCTGGAGATGAGAAGTTTTTATATTTTTCTAGTTGCAACAATAGGATGCGCGGACTTTCGTGACCCTACTGCGGCTTTTAGGTTAAACCTTAGGCTTATACTCGGGCTAACGTTTCAACATCTAAACAGCCAACAGCCTCTTGCGGCAAGGCCGAGGGCAAGTAAGGCACGACACCCAGGCAAGGGGCATCGATAGTGTTTTTCAAAGTACGGATATTCTCCGCAACGCTGCTCATGTTCGGGTCAATACAGTTAGCCACCCAGCCAACGAGAGGCAAACCAGCTTGTTTAATTGCCGCCTCGGTGAGCAGGGCGTGATTAATACAACCCAGTCGTAAACCCACCACCAGTATCACTGGCAAAGACAATGTCACTGCAAAGTCTGAAAAAAACTCAGCGTCATTCAAGGGCACATACCATCCACCCGCCCCTTCAATCAAAGTAAGATCAGACGCCACGCCTAAACCCTCTTGCAGCGCCTCTATCATACTATTTACCGATAAAGTGCTACCCAACTTTTCTGCAGCAAGGTGTGGAGCAATGGCATCTGGCAAGGCGATAGGGTTCACCGTATCGTAGGGCAAATCCATTGGGGAGGCTTGCTGCAAAATTAAAGCGTCTTCATTTTTCCATTGACCTTGCTGCCTCTCACAACCTGCCGCAACGGGTTTTAGTCCCACTGCATTAATGCCATTATTATTTAAAGCGTAAAGCAAAGCGGCGGAGATAAATGTCTTGCCCACTTCCGTATCGGTTCCGGTAACAAAATAAGTAGTTTTCACGATTGGGGATCTCTAAAAATTAGAATTTTTATTCGAGAGCAAGGAAGCAACGCACAGAAACCCGCAATGTATAAGGACGACATGAGGCGTTGAGTACGA
>DFBZ01000152.1 GCA_002366835.1 Gammaproteobacteria bacterium UBA3067 | reverse complement strand
ACGCCAGGATATCATGCAATGGGTTACTCGCCTTAATCAGGCGATGGATGAGGATAAGCTGCACTTGCGTGGCCAGAAAATATCGTCGGTTACTGACCCTTCTGCTACCTCCCATTACGAGGTATTGCTATCTGTAGAAAGCGAAACGGGGGAGATGCTTCCGCCAGCTGATTTTATTCAGGCGGCGGAAAAATATAACCGTATGCAGGCGATTGATCGCTGGGTTATCAGAAATGTTTTTGAGTGGTTAGACGAGCATAAAGCCCACCTTGATGAATTTAGCGGGCTTGCGATTAACTTATCTGGCCATTCGATGAATGATGCAGAGATGTTGGAATATATTTTTGAACTCTTTGTGAAGTTGAAAGTCCCTAGAAATAAGGTGCTTTTTGAGGTAACAGAGACCACTGCGATCGCCAACCTGGATGATGCTGCGGATTTTATTCGGGAGATGCGCAGCATAGGGTGTCGGTTTGCCCTAGACGATTTTGGCGTAGGGCTATCTTCTTATGGGTATTTGAAGCACTTGCCCGTTGATTACGTGAAAATTGACGGTGTTTTTATCAAAGACATTGTTAACGACAAAAGTGATTGCGCAATGGTTAAATCCATCACTGAGATGGTGAAATTTCTTGGCATGAAAACCGTCGCAGAGTACGTGGAAAATGATGAAATTCTCGAATTGTTAAGAGATATAGGCGTAGACTACGCGCAGGGTTATGGAATAGAAAAGCCTATACCTTTGGATCAGGTGTTAGACATGGGGGGTGAGCAGCGAGACATTGCAGCCCTATATTAGATTCGAAGAGTGTTTCGACCTTCCCATACTCTGGTGGCTAAAGCCAAGCTTTCCTGTTGTGAGCTGGCCTTATTCATAAGGAGCACTACCACTGCCAGTGTTGAGATGATTGCAGCTTCGCCATAGTGTGATTTTTCAGTTCCGCGCCATACACGGCGTAATTTATCTATTTTAAAGTCTGCCTCGTTACTAGCACGCGCACCCATCAAAGATTCCCACTCTTGATCATAAAGAGAATTGTTCTGCACTGCTTGCACCAAGCAACGCGCATCAGGCTTTCTTTCTACTTCCCCACCTTCGCCTTTAAACACAGCCATATTTTTGTAACCGAGTTGTCGAGCGGCCTCTTGATGAGAGGCGCGATAAGATGGATGGAAAATGCTGGTCAATAGGTGAGGAGAGTTACTGGGGTTGGCCAAACGTACAAGGGTGTGAATCGGAGAGCGTACACCGAGTATAGGTCGCATTGCGATTAGTCTGTCTAGCGGAGAGCAGAACTCTTTTAGCTCCATATAGGCAAAATTATTTTTTGCTAAAGACGCCTGGGCGGCTTCGGTGGATTTGCATGGAGTAATGCCTAGTTCATAAAGTACCGTATCACTGTATAAGCGGTTCGGAGTGTGCTCATTCGCGCCGTGCATAAATACCGGAACGCCAAAGTCGGCCAATGCCAGCGCGGCGAGAATATACCAGTTGAGCTGTTTGTGTTTGCCTGCGTAGCTCGGCCAGTCTATGTCAGCATTGATTTTGGGTAGCGTGTTTGCGGTGTATTCGCGAGTGGCTCTGGTGAAACCCACCAGCTCTTCAGTGGTTTCTTCCCGTACGCGGATCAGAAGTAGGAAGGCGCCAATTTGGGCATCTTCAACCTCATCACTTAAAATCATTTTCATCGCCCCATAAGCCTCCTCTTCTGTGAGCGAGCGGCCGCTGCGCTTTCCTCGGCCAAGAATGCGCACATACTGTGCAAAGGGGTGTTCTGTATAGGGGGCTTGTGTCATGGTTTGGGGTCGAAATCGTGAGGGTTACAGGCAGTTAGGTGGTTTAGGCAATCCGGCAATTTTACTGGCAAGTTTTGCTGGGCTGCCAGGAAAAAGTTTCAGCAGGTAAATGCTGCGGCCTTTGTCAGTGCCGAGCCGGTTGGCTACGAGTTTAACCAGGGGGCGCATTGCGGGCCCATGATCAAAGCTTTGGTAAAACTCCCGAACAAGATGGATGATCTCCCAGTGTTGGGTATTGAGCGCTATATTGTCGTTCTCGGCCAATATTTCAGCAACTTCGGGCGACCAGTCTGAAAGGTTTCTTAGAAACCCCTCTGGGTCTAGTTCAGGTGTGTTTTTCATCTGGATGACTTGTGTGCAGCGTCCAAGGGCCGTTGTTAAACCCAGTTATACGTATTTTGATGCTTGACCACAAGATCCACAAAGCCTTCGTAGGAGATGAGGGTGGCTCTTTTGGGGGCGCTAGCGGGGATTCCCCTCGCGAGTAGGTCATCTTTTAAAGCATAAAGTTTCCCGGAGTCACGTAACTGCTCCAGCGGAATATTTATTTTAGCATCGACGAGCGCGCCATAAACACCATTAGCAAGCAACAATAACTCGTCGGTCTCGCCCATTATATCTATAAAACTTTGGATGGAATGAAGGCTGCTGGGGTTTATTGAAAGCGTGTGAAGTGTACTCATGGTTTAAAAGCTGAGAATGTGATCTTGTTCAGAAAACAAAACCTGTAGAGAGAGGTTGTTTAGAACATGTACTTTTATAAGTGGTTTGATGTTTTCAAGCCCTCGGCTGAGTAGAGACTGCTCGCAGATAAACACCTTGTTTACCTCATACAGTTCAAGCGCGCCAAGGATTGCGCCAATGCTTTTCCTTTTTAGTAAAGAAGAGTTCTGTTGAGGTAGTAGCTGATACACGCCATCCCCCTTAAAGAGCAGGGATATGTCCTGTCCAAAGGCGGCACTGGCAAGCGCGGCATCCAGGGTCTCCTTGGCGGCAAAAGAGCCGTAGGGTGTTTTATGACTGATAAATAAAAGCTTTTTTTGCATTTAGTCAAACCACCTGTTTCAGGAGCCAAAAGTGATAAGACGATCAGACTCTATTGCGGCATCCATAAGCTGGCCAAGCCCAGAGAGTATAAAAGGGGCTTGCATGGAGTGCCCGTCTTTTTCGTAGCGTTTGGCTTCGTCTTCGTCAAGCACCCCTCTGCGTAGGGCAGAAGCAATGCAAACAATCAGCTCTACCTGATGAGAGGATGCGAGCTCCTTCCAAGCTTCGTAAAGGTTGATTTCGTCTTGGGGCGGGGTGTTTAGGTGGTTGGCGTTTAAAACCCCCTCACCGTAGAAAAAAATGCGCCTTACTTCGTGCTTCTTAGATAGGGCGGCTTCAACAAATTTGTATGCCGAAAACGCTGCTTGGTCAGTGTAGGGCGCGCTTAATATAGAAACGGAAAAAATCATAACTTGGGTAATGAATAAAAAGAGCCCCAAAAGGAGCTCTTTTTATAATATATTTCTGAGGGGTGACTACTAATCGTCACTACTGCCGCCAAGGAAGCTAAGCAAAATCATAAAGATGTTGTAGACCATGACGTAAAGGGTGACGGTTGCAGAGATGTAGTTCGTCTCACCGCCATGAATAATGGCGCTGGTTTGCCACATTATCAAACCGGAGGAGAGAAGAAGAAACATGCAGCTCACAGCGAGGCTCAAGCCTGGAATGTTCAAGAAAACACTGGCGATACCTGCAATAAAAGCAACCAGCATGCCCGTCATAAGAAAGCCTGTCATAAAGCTTAGGTCCTTCTTGGTGACAAGAACGTACCCAGACAGAGTGAAAAATATTAAGCCAGTGCCTCCCAACGCCATAAGAATGGGCTCGTAGCCGGAAACACCCAGATAGAAATTAATAATTGGGCCAGCTGTAAAACCTAACCAGCCGGTTAATGCGAAGACAGAAACTAAACCCCAGATGGAGTTTTTGGTTTTCTCGACGACGAATAGCAGCGCAAGGTAGGGTAGCAGTGTCCATAATCCCATATAGGGCACGTCTAAGGCCATGGCTGCACCCGCAGTCGCGGCGCTAAATAGAATGGTCATAGAAAGAAGCATATAAGTGCTTCTGAGGACTTTACTGGTTTCTAGCTCGGACGTGTGCTCTCTGCCGAGTGTAAATTCTTGTTCTTGCATGGTCTTAACTCTCCGGGTGTGTAATAACTTAAACCAAACGATTTTTAAGCGTGTACTCACAATATTAGGGTTTTTTTGCTCTAGATCAAGAGTTTTTTGAGAATAGTTTGGTGTGGTTTGATAAATAGTATTGATCTTCTATCTTGGAGCTTTTTTAGTGCCTTGCCTGTCTACTTATATCCCGGCTTAGTTATTGACTTGGTGAATAAATCAGGTATTCTTTGCGCCTTCTAGGAGGGGTGGCAGAGTGGTCGAATGCACTGGTCTTGAAAACCAGCGATGGGCGACCGTCCCAGGGTTCGAATCCCTGCCCCTCCGCCATTTTCCGTTGAATATCCTCTTCTCTTTAGCTCTGATTTTGGTTTCCAGGTCGTGGCTTTCGTTCACGATTTTTTTACAAGCCTCTTTGATCGTTCTGGCTTATCCCTTATTCTTGGTCTATATCTTGATTGCGCAAAGGCTTTCCAGTTTTGTTGGATTGGTTGGGTTTCAGTAAGCGCGCTTTTCCAGTTTTCTGATATATTGCCCCTCTTACCTGATGACGCTGGTGTTATGCAGAATGATGACTAAAGATTTGGCCAAGTTAACCTTAGCCCGTCAGTTGGCATTGGTTTTTGTGCTGTCGTTTATGATAGACAATGGGCATGCAGCCTGGAAGGATAAGTCGGATCCTCTGGAGGGCTTTAATCGTGCGTCTTATTGGCTAACAGAGGAGCTGGATCAGTTAATTTTCCGCCCCGCAGCGGTAGTGTATGATTGTGTGATCCCAGGGGCAGGGCAGATTTTGGTTGCTAATTTTTATGGTAACTTGCTTGAAATCCCGTCGTTCTTGGGTGATGTTCTGCAAACTAAATGGGGTATTGCTGGGCAGGGTGCGAGCAGGTTTTTTATTAATACAACCCTTGGAACGGCTGGGCTCTTTGACGTGGCCACTCGGCTAGGAATTGAGCGCCATAAAGAAGATATGGGGCAAACCATGGGGTATTGGGGAGTGCCGCCTGGGCCATACTTGTTTATCCCGCTGCTGGGGCCAAGTAACGCTCGTGATAGCGCTGGGCTTTTTGTGGATTTATTTCTAACGCCCTATCGTTACCTGGATGCAATGTCAGTACGAAATACGCTTTATGGTATCGACCTGGTTCAAAAGCGCGATAAGCTCCTTGAGGCAGAGAAGCTTATTCTTGGTGATAAATACGTATTTATGAGAGATTTTTATCTTAATTATCGCGAAAGGTTAATTAGGGATGGTGTTGAGCTTGAGTCTGAAGAGGCAGACTTTGGGGGTGACTTTGAAGAAGAGCTGGAGGATTTTGAATAGATATTATATTGATGCTTGCAGCTGCAATATCACTACTTGATCACTTTTTTTATCACCGTTCCTGCTTGGTAGATATGACGGTCATTCATGGGGTCGATGCGCACTACTTCTGCTACGGCGCTAAAGGGGGTTTGGTTTGATTGTGTGGCTGGAATGGTTACATGCAGGTGATCGCCGATTTTAAGCTTTTTTGTTGTCTCAATAAGGATGCCAGCGCCGCTTAAGTCCCTACAAAGCCCTTCGTATCGTTCCGAACTCTTATTTAATGTAAAAAGTAGGGGTGTTGAAACCTTTACTCGTACATAGTTTCGTTTTTCTTCATAATTCCTGCTGACTTGTATCACTCAATCCGCTCCCTGTGGAAAGAAGTTTCACTGAGTATAACAGAGCTTATTGAGATCGCTAGCAGGTTGCTAAAATTCTACTGACTTGGCCATATGCCGCGTTAAAATCACACTCAAGGTACTCATTTATACGGGTAAACTCCGCTTTTTCGCTTGATTTTGCCTTGTACCTGATTCAATTCAGCGAATTTCAACAGCCTGCTAGTTCAGGCGGTGAATACACCCCTCCCCTGAATTAAGGAAGGCGTTTTATGATAACAGTATTGTTACTCGGTTTTGAGGAAGCCCAGAGTGAAAAGCTCAGGGGGTGGTTCGAGGCGGGTGATTATGACGTCTTTGTGCCCGCATCTTTGAAAGAAGGTTTAGTATGTTGCCAGCGGCGGACGCCTAAGCTTCTTTTCGTGGATGTGAGTGAGCCTGCGATTGGTGGGCTTGAATTGCTCTCCATGCTGGAGGAAAGTGATTTAAATACCCCCGTTATTTTTTATGCAGAGGCGCCAGAAATTGATGAAGTTATTAATGCCTTTAGGCGTGGCGTGCTGGACTTTCTCACGGGTTCAGAATTAAACCAGAGCAACATATTTGCGGCTTTTGCGAAGGCGCTTGAGAAAGTTGATGGCCCGCAGAGACAGAAAGGACTTGAAGCGGAAAACCGTTCCCTGCGTAGTCGCTTTGACGCATTGAATGCAGATCAAGAAGCTGGTCGCTTGGCCCAGCTTAAACTGTTTCCCGAAACCCCGTTTTATTTCAAGCAGTATCGCTTTAGTCATCACATTATCCCCTCTCTGCTTCTAAGCGGTGATTTTATCGACTACTTCGAAATCGATGAGGACGAGTGTGGCTTCTACCTTGCTGATGTATCTGGGCATGGCGCATCATCTGCATTTATTACGGTGCTTTTAAAGTGTCTCGTGAACGATATTCGTAAAAGTGAGCCACAGGTAGAGGGTAAGGGGATGCGCTCCCCCTCCAGTGTTTTGCAGCGATTAAATCAAGAGCTTGTTCAGATGTCATTAAGTAAACATGTGGCAATGTTATATGGTGTAATTAACCGCAAAAATAGTACACTTGTATATAGCCTCGCTGCGCATTATCCCTTGCCGATACTGAGCGATGGCAAGAAAGCGCGCTTTATCGGAGCTGCGGCGCTTCCCTTGGGGGTGTTAGCTGGGCTTAATGTGAAGGAGTACACGGAGCCATTACCAGAGGCATTTTCATTGGTAATGTTTACGGATGGTATTATGGATGTACTGCCGCAAGAGGGCATGCTGGAAAAGGAGCAGGGGCTTTTGGAAATGCTTGATACAGCTTGTACGAGCCTTCCTGCAATTTCCAAAAAACTGGCTTTGGGCGGCATTAAAAATCCAGACGATGATATTGGTATATTGGTAATAGAGGGATAAATAATAGGATGCGAACCGGTAGTATTTCTTACGCCTCGCTGAATGGGGTGTATGTAGTCAAATTCAGTGGGGAGATTCGCGTACCCCTATGTACTAACCTGAATGACTTCGGTGATGAGCTATTGAACGACCCAGCCTTGCTGGGTGTGGCGATTGACCTGACTGCGGTGAAGTCCATCGATAGCACGGCGCTGGGTTTGTTGGTTAAAATTGCTATCGGCATGGAAGAGCTAGGTCTGGACAGGCCTCTTATTATATCCACTGATGCAAATGTAAACCGCACCCTCGAGATGACAGGCTTTCACCAGATTTTTCGCATTCTTGAGCAGCTGCCTTCTTCTATCGCGGATGCAAATGTCATGCTTCATGATCTTCCGAACCCGGCGAATCCGAATGTTGATCTTTGCGAACAGGTGCTTGAAGCGCACCGCATTTTGATGAATCTTAATGAAAAAAATAAAGAGGTTTTCACGCCGGTTGTACAGGCTTTGGAAAGTGAGCAGCGCCAGTTAAGAAAACCCCAGTAGCTTTTCCCGCCTTTCGGGATGCTGATTAAATTATTTTTTTTGTGCGCGAAGTTTTGCCTTAATAAAATCCTGGTGCGGGATATAAAGTAAATCAGCGATTCTTCTGATTAAGGATTCTTCGTACATATCCAGCTCTTCATCACTGTAAGCCACCATCCATAACAAGTAGATAATCTCTTTCTTTTCATCAAGAGAATAGTTGTCGTGAATGAGTTTGGTAAATTGATGCAATGATATAGCCTGCTCAACCTCCATTTCAGCTTGCTGGATAATTTGACCAAGAAGTTCATGGCTTAAATTAAAATGCCTGGTGAGAGCGGCGCTGATTTTCTCCTTTTCTATATCTGAAATATGCAGGTCTGCACGAGCAATTTCAAAGAGTAGGGCGGCTGTGGCGACCTGAAGGCGTTGTTGTTGCTCTTCTTCAGAAAGGGTTTTAGATGAATTTTTGCTGAAGAATTTTTGAATGTTTTTAAGCATGATGAGAAATTACCATTTTATTGTTTTTTTTTCGCGTGAGTGCAAGGAAGGCGCTGATTAAGATATGAGTAAAACCCTTAATCAGAATGACCCTAGCTTTTAAAGTTTGATAGATGTTCTTCCAACTTGGTTTGATCTGCAGTGAAGTTTCGAATTCCTTCTGCCAGTTTTTCCGTGGCCATAGCATTTTCATTCATCTGCCAGCGGTAGGTATTTTCGCAAACTGTTTTATTCGGTGTGTTTTGGAGGGAAGAAGCCGCAATTTCTTCGGAAAGAATAGTGTCTAAGTTTCCTTTATCGTGATCTAGTTCGCCCATTAATTGAGGGCTGATCGTTAGTCGGTCACATCCTGCGAGTTGTTCGATTTCGCCTGTATTACGGAAGCTGGCTCCCATAACAATGGTTGAATATTGGTGTTGTTTGAAATGATTGTAAATCTCTTGCACCGATAATACGCCGGGATCTTCGTGGGCGGCATAACTGTCCTGCCCGTTGTGCTTTTTATGCCAATCGAGAATACGACCTACAAAGGGAGAGATAAGAAATCCTCCAGCTTGTGCGCTAGCAAGCGCCTGTTCAAAGCTAAATATAAGCGTTAGGTTACAGTTTATACCCTCTTGTTGAAGAATCTCTGCTGCGCGTATTCCTTCCCAGGTGGCTGCAATTTTAATTAATACCCGGTTTCGATGGGTGTTACTTTTTTCATAGAGCTGAATAAGCTTACGTGCTCGGTTGACAGTCGCGGTGGTGTTAAAAGAAAGACGCGCGTCCACCTCTGTTGAAATATAGCCTGGAACAATATTTAGTATTTCCTTGCCGATTAAAACAGCCAGCTTGTCAGTGCAATTATTTTTTTGTTCTTGCTTGGTGCCGCCTTGTTTCGCGGCCCAGTGAATGGCCTCCGCTAGCAGGGGCTGGTACTGCGGAAGTAGTGCTGCTTTGTATAGGAGGGAGGGGTTCGTGGTGGCATCCTGTGGTTTGAAGTGCTTGATTGCTTCTATATCGCCAGTGTCAGCGACAACGGTTGTTACTTTGCGCAGTTGTTCCAGCTTTGAGGGCATTCTTTCTTCCTTTGAATAATTGCGTGTATTTTAATCACAAACCTTTCTGTTAGGCGATATATGTTACTGCTTTTTGTAGAACTTCTATTCCGGCCCCCGGTTTAAAGGCATTTTCACTGATATAACGCCGGTAGCGTCGGGCACCCACTTGCCCTTGAAAGAGCCCCACGATATGGCGAGAGATGTTAGAAAGTTTCATTCCCTCGCCAAGCTGTTTTTCAATATAGGGGTAAAAGGATTCGAGAGTGCTAGCCCTAGATTTGACGGTTTTCTCCTCCCCATAAAGCAGGTGGTCTACTTCGGCAAGCAAGAAGGGGTTGGAATAGGCTTCTCTCCCAACCATAACCCCATCGGTATATTGAAGCTGCTCTTGGGCTTGGTCTAGGGTGTTTAAACCGCCATTGATAATGATTTTCAGGTGAGGAAAGTCACGCTTTATATCGTGTACTGTTTTGTAGCACAGAGGTGGAACGGAGCGATTTTGTTTCGGGCTTAAGCCCTTTAGCCAAGCTTTGCGGGCATGGATTATAAATGTGTTGCAACCTGCCTTTGAAACCGTTTCGATAAAGCCGTGTAGCCACTCGTAGCTGTCGAAGTCGTCTACTCCAATACGGCATTTCACCGTCACTTCGATGTTGTTTGACTGCTGCATTGCATCAATGCTTTCCGCGACGCTATGAGGTTCTTTCATAAGGCAGGCGCCGAATTTACCTGCTTGAACCCGATCACTTGGGCAGCCGACATTGAGGTTTACTTCGTCATAACCGCGTTCTTCTGCAAAACGTGTGCATTGAGATAGCTGGGCTGGATCGCTGCCACCAAGTTGAAGGGCCAAGGGATGCTCGCTGCTATCGTAACGAAGAAAGCCTTTTCTATCGCCATGTATTAGCGCGCCGCAATTGATCATTTCGGTGTAAAGCCGAGCCCGTTTGGATATAAGCCTTAGGAAGTAGCGTTCATGGCGGTCGGTACAGTCCAGCATGGGGGCAATACAAAAACGATGACTAAAATCAGGTGCCATAGGGTGTGTTGTTTACTGCTAATGAGGTGTGTAATTGGCGGAACCGGCTAATAGTGGGGATTTTAACCTAGAAACCGCAGTTGGACTTGCTTGAGAGTGCGTTTATTGGGTTCGATAATACAGTAAAAAAAGCTCGGAATAGCCTGCTATTCCGAGCTTTTTTGCGAAATTAACGGGCCCAATAAACGTGCTATCGAGTGAGGAGGCGGACTTACCCAGCAGGTGAAAGCTCAATTTTCAAAATAACTTACTATAGA
>DFBZ01000157.1:3437-4026 GCA_002366835.1 Gammaproteobacteria bacterium UBA3067 | reverse complement strand
AACGATAAGCGTTAATGTCATCGCTATTGTTAAACATTTTCACCGCTCTATTCATCCATGAACGGGGAATAAAGGGCAAGAAATAGGACATCAGCTTATTGCTCGCACCTGGAATACTGAGTTTTTTATCGCTCATAAAATCATCGTAGGCTTTATCTACTACTGCATCAGCACTCATTACGAAGGCATTAATTTTTCCGCCAATCAAAGCATTTTCATTGCTAGCCGTTTGCTGGAAATTGGTGGCTGCCACGCCGGGGCAAAGCGCCATCACTTTAATATTGGTGCCACGTAACTCTTCTGCCAAGGCATCCGTAAGAGAATATACATAAGCTTTACTGGCAAAATAGGTGGCCATATAGGGGCCAGGCAAAAATGCAGCCATTGAGGCAACGTTCAATATGCGCCCTTCATTTTGCGCCAGCATATCTTTCAAAAACAGCTTGGTCATATGGGTGACTACGGCAACGTTAAGTTGAACCAGATTAAGGTCATCTTCTAGCTCTATCTCGGAAAATTGCCCATAGGTGCCAAAGCCAGCATTGTTAACCAGTATATGTACAGGAATACCCTGTTCTTTCAATTCTGC
>DFBZ01000157.1:0-3278 GCA_002366835.1 Gammaproteobacteria bacterium UBA3067 | reverse complement strand
CTTTAGTCCACCTCTACTATTTTTATTGGTGGCTACAGTAACAAAGAATACTATATTGAGAAAGTTTTCCACACTTTCTGGCATCGAAGTAGACTCCCTTATCGCGCTAGGAAAACTGGTGTAGACTTGCTAGCTCTACGCAAGACACAAACAATAAACAATACAAATCAAACAACCAATATATATTCAAGGGAGAGAATTATGGGGCCACTCGCAGGTGTAAAAGTTATTGAGTTAGCAGGAATTGGACCGGGGCCATTTTGTGGGATGATGCTGGCAGATATGGGTGCCGAAGTAATTCGTATCGACCGTGCCGGCGGTGGCTTGGGTGGAGCTATCCCCAATGACATCATGA
The DNA here is from genome assembly GCA_002366835.1 of Gammaproteobacteria bacterium UBA3067. Classification (GTDB taxonomy): domain Bacteria; phylum Pseudomonadota; class Gammaproteobacteria; order Pseudomonadales; family UBA3067; genus UBA3067. Next base: position 2,923 of record DFBZ01000157.1, on the reverse strand, counting down.
ACCGTGGCCGACGTTCGATTGCCGTCAACCTGAAGTCCCAGGAAGGAGTCGATGTAGTGCTTCGCCTGTGCGAGCAAGCCGATATTATCTTTGAAGGTTTCCGCCCCGGAGTAGCTGAGCGCCTTGGCGTTGGGCCTGAACAGTGTATGGCAAAAAACCCCAAGATCGTTTACGGACGAATGACAGGCTGGGGGCAGGATGGCCCAATGGCCAATGCTGCTGGCCATGATATCAACTACATTTCCCTTACTGGTGCCCTGCACGCCATTGGCCGCAAAGGTGAACGCCCCGTGCCACCTTTGAATCTCGTGGGAGACTTCGGCGGTGGCGCAATGTATCTCGCTTTCGGGCTGGTTTGTGCTCTTTTCGAAGCCCAAAAATCTGGCCAAGGCCAAGTAGTTGATGCAGCCATGGTAGATGGTGCTGCCTCGTTAATGTCCATGTTCTGGACCTTCAAAAACATGGGTATGCATGTTGAAGAGAGGGAAAGCAACATGCTCGATGGCGCAACGCATTTCTATGATACTTACGAAACCAAAGATGGGAAATATATTTCCATTGGCTCCATTGAGCCCCAATTTTATCGTTTATTAATAGAAAAAGCAGAGCTGGATGCTGCGAAATTTGCTCCGCAGATGGTTAACGCGAAATGGCCCGAGCTGAAAGCGGAATTAACAACGGTGTTCAAGTCTAAAACCCGTGACGAGTGGTGCGACATCATGGAGGGTACAGATATTTGTTTCGCTCCTGTGCTCTCCCTAAGTGAAGCCCCTGAGCACCCTCACATGAAAGCACGGCAAACTTTTGTGGAAATGGACGGTGTCACACAACCTGCACCGGCTCCACGCTTCAGCCGTACAAGCCCCGAGCTTACCACCAGCTCACGCAAGGCTGGCGAGGACACCACGACTATTCTAAGTGATTTTGGTTTTGATGCTTCTGAAATCGAAGACCTTAAGGCCAAGGGAGCTGTTGTAGAATAAACAACTTGCTAGCTCGCAACTTACACAAACTAGGCAGCGCAAAAGCACTGTCTAGTTTGTACTCCCCTCGCTCAATCACTTCCTCCTTAACCTTTGTAGTGCTTTACATTACAATGTTTAGCTCTCAGCCCAAACCGCAGGCCAGTAAAACTCGCACCTGCTAAAACACCACCCTAAAGAATGGAATTTCTCGTCATGACAGACGAACGCATTGAAAATACCAATATACGCTCCCTCGACGTACTCATTACACCGGAGGAGCTAAAAAAGGATATCCCCATTACGGATGCAGCCCGCGAGACGATAGTGAATGGTCGTCAAACCATTCAGGATATTCTCGACCGCAAGGATCATCGTCTTATGATCGTGGTAGGACCATGCTCCATACATGATGTCAAAGCAGCAAAAGAATACGGTGAAAAGCTTAAAAAACTGGCGGACGAATTAAGCGATAGCCTCTACTTGGTCATGCGGGTTTACTTCGAAAAACCAAGAACCACTGTTGGCTGGAAAGGTTTAATCAACGACCCGCACCTGAATGACACCTTTGAAATTGAAGAAGGTTTACATATCGGTCGCCAATTGCTCACCGATTTATCTGAAATGGGCCTACCCACCGCCACGGAAGCCCTCGACCCCATCTCACCCCAATACTTGCAAGATCTTATAAGCTGGTCGGCCATTGGCGCACGCACCACGGAATCCCAAACTCATCGCGAGATGTCCAGCGGCTTATCCAGCTCGGTAGGTTTTAAAAATGGTACGGATGGTGGCCTTGAAGTGGCCACTAACGCGCTATTATCGGTGGCCCAACCCCACAGTTTTCTCGGAATTAACTCTCAGGGAAATGTGGCGATTATCAACACCTCCGGCAACCCTTACTCACACATCGTATTACGGGGTGGCAATGGCAAACCCAACTACGACTCTGTCAGCGTTAAACTTTGTGAAGATGCATTAGATAAAGCCAACATTCGCCCTAATATTATGGTTGACTGCAGTCACGCAAACTCTAACAAGGATGCATCACTGCAGCCCCTTGTTATGGAAAATGTGACTAATCAAATCCTGGAAGGCAGCCAATCCATCATAGGCCTTATGGTGGAGAGCAACTTAAACTTTGGTAATCAAAAGCTCAAGCCGAATCTCGACGAAATGGAGTATGGTGTATCAGTAACCGATGCGTGTATTGACTGGGACACCACCGAAAAATCCCTGCGCACCATGGCTGAAAAGTTAAAGGCTGTTTTACCTGAAAGAATAAAAAGCTAGACCTCCTCCGCGAGAGCAGCTAGCTTTTTCGTTTTATACTCATGCGCGGAAGGTACTCTTCTTGTTTACACAATGAAGCGCGCCTTCCGCACAAGCACTAATACCTCATCCTCACCTGCTCTGCCCCGTAGAACGTTTGTAATTGAGCGATAAGCTCTGTGCTAGGATGCACTTTCCAACCATCGCCAAGGCGAATACGTGCAAGGGCTTGCGGGCCAGCATACTCAATCATAACCGGTGTTTCACCACCCGCTGCTGAAGCCAAGCAAGATTGTAAGTGCTGAATACCAGCCGCATCCAAGCGCTCATCCCCCAACTCGAGTTCCAACCTTTTGGCATAGTGGCCACGCGCACCCGTAATATCGAACACTTTATCTGCACTGAATTTAAGGCCACCACTAAAGTCATCGTGGGCCGCCTCACCTTCAATAACCAGCAGCTCGTCTTTGACCAAGCGATCTCTATATAACTCCTAGGATTTGCTAAATAATGACACTTCAATGCGCGCACTGCGGTCATCAAGCGATAGAAAGCAGATAGTGCTACCCTTTTTGGTTTTCATAGTGCGCATGGCGACCACCAAACCGGCAATCACCAGTTTTTCACCTTTTTGTGCTTGTAGGTCGATAATTTTACGGCTGATAAAGTGGCTAATATCCGCCTCGTAT
>DFBZ01000042.1 GCA_002366835.1 Gammaproteobacteria bacterium UBA3067 | reverse complement strand
CAGCACATCAACGTCCTTGTTGATACGATTCAAAATTATCGACCCGCTTAAATCGGCCTTACACGCTGCGGTAGGCCTTATTCATTTTCCTCAATAAACTGAGCAAGCTTATCCACCATATTCGGTGAACCTACAAACAGTGGGCAGCGCTGATGCAATTTAGAAGGCTCTAGGTCCAATATCCTTTGACCAGGATGAGAAATAGCCTTACCACCGGCTTGTTCAATCAAATATGCCATGGGGTTACATTCGTAAAGTAAGCGCAGTTTACCGTCTGGGTATCGGCTCGAGGTCGGGTAGAGATAGATACCACCCTTAATCAGGTTGCGGTGAAAATCTGATACCAATGAACCGATGTAACGAGAAGTATAGGGCCGCTTCGTACTTTCATCTTCTTCCTGACAATATTTGATATATTTTTTTACACCCTCAGGAAAGCGTATGTAATTGCCTTCGTTTACGGAATAGATGTTGCCATCCTCAGGCACTTGCAAATCGGGATGGGACAAACAAAACACACCAATAGTGGGGTCATAGGTAAAACCATTTACACCACTGCCTGTGGAGTACACCATCATGGTGGAGGAACCGTAAATCACGTAACCGGCGGCCACTTGCTGATGGCCGGGTTGCAAAAAGTCGGCCTCGGTCACTTTGCTGCCCACGGCGGAAACACGGCGATATACAGAAAAAATTGTGCCCACAGAAACGTTCACATCGATATTTGAAGAGCCATCAAGGGGGTCAATCAAGACCACATATTTACCTTCCAGGTTCTTTGTTTCCTCAAACTTAACAAACTCTTCCTCTTCCTCAGAGGCAATACCACACACCACGCCGCGTTGAGCCAGGGCATTTTTAAAACGCTCATTGGCATACACATCCAGCTTTTGCTGCTGCTCCCCCTGAATATTCTCATCACCCGCAGAGCCGGTGATATCAACGAGACCCGCTTTGTTGATTTCGCGGTGAAGCACTTTGGCCGCAAGACGAATGGAAGAGAACAACGAGGTCAACTCGCCACTGGCATCGGGGTAGTCCTTTTGATTATCAAGAATAAATTCGCCTAGAGTTTTGATGCTTTCCATGAATAAGATCCCAACGTAGTTTGATGTGTATGCGCTTTGAATAAAATGTTGCTGCCTATTGTAATCGAATTCCTAGACCAATCACCTCTAAATTTGCAAGCACTGATATGCATCAAGCTTTTAAGCATGGGCCGCTCTGAATAATCAGTTGAACAGCGCATACAGTGCGTTTTCTCCCCTATCACGATAAACCTGGGTAATCAGCCAGACCGACCCAACCTCTCTAACGATAAGTCATGGCGCGTAATTACATAGTGTTACATAAATACTTTCTGCCCGACGGGGTAATACCCATTGAAATCAATCGATCCTGACGATGCCTAATTAATACAATGGGATACAGTAATAATTAGGCCAAATTCAAGCCGAAATAACCCTATCAAAAGCAGCGAGAAAAACCACCTGGGCACTCTTACCACTCATCAATACTGTTAATCCATGACAGCTAACGTTGCATCAAAACTGTATAAATAATAACCTAGTCGAAATCGTTCAATATTTAAGCGCTTTGAGTTTTAGCACAAACATTCTCATTCGCCCCCTACAACCAAGATGCAAAAGGCGGTGCCTATGTGGTTTTGTAATATCAGCAAGCATGATTCAGATAAGATAAAAGGCTACCAGGTACGCGCCACTGTCGGCGGCAAAGAGGTTCAGCCTTTTTTTGGAGGTCTCAGCAACGAGTCCTTAAAGGCGGCGCTAAAAGAACGCAATAAGATCTGGAAAAAAAACGGCATTATTGCCCGTAATGTGCTGATGAGCCCCCTCAAGGGCCCGGTGAAATCAAAAGAATCCAGCTCTGGCTGGCATGGCATCTACGACAAAACGGAAGTAGAGCGCAGCGGCACGGCCTGTGATGTGTACGCCGTCCATCTGCGCAACTTGGCCACGGGCAAACCCACCAATCGCGCCTTTAGAAAACACCTGTACAAAACCCCTGAAGCGGCACTGCGGGAAGCAAAATCCCTGCGCAAACGCAACATCGATGCCTTTAACAAAATCGTCGAAGACTATAATGACACTGTCTATAAAGATGCCGTCAAACTGGCGGATAAAGAAGTACGCCAACTTAAGCCGTTTCTCAACGATGTGATCGGCTTTGATCAAAGGCGTTGGGGAAGGGTTTTCAAAAAACACTTTCCTTCTGGGCTTCAGAGCAACATCGACCCCAAAACAGCCAAGGTTGCAAAAAAAGCTGGGAAATAATGCTAAGCCCCCAGTGGGCTATGTTATCGACTGCGCAAGAATCGGGTCTGCAGTCTACGAAAAGGGGCATATAATGCGCGAACTCCATTCATTTTATGCGAGTGACCAATATGCCCGATATCAGCCCACAACATGCCAACTACAACAGGGTAAGCAAGGCCCTTGCTTACCTGATCAAACACCAGCCACATCAACCGAGCTTATCGGAAGTATCTGCATTTGTTGGCCTGAGTGATTCCCACCTACAACGTATTTTCACCGAGTGGGCAGGGGTTTCTCCCAAGCAATTTCTGCAATACATCACCAAGGAGAATGCCAAGTTACAACTCCGGGAACACGCTGTTGCAGACAGTGCACTGGCCAGCGGTTTAAGTGGTAGTAGTCGCTTGCATGACCTGATGATTCGCTGTGAAGCCGTTACTCCCGGTGAATATCGACAGCTTGGCCAGGGCCTGGAAATAGCCTACGGGGTTCATAGCTGCCCCTTTGGTTATTGCTTCATCGCCCTGACCCATCGAGGCATCTGCAAGCTGGCCTTTTTTGATACAGCCGAAGAAGGGGATGAAATCGCTCAAGAATTGAATATAGAATGGCCCGAGGCAGAAACCATTCGCGATGAACGGCGCACAACAAGTGTATTTGATCAGGTTTTTACCCCCTCAACCGGGGCTCAACAAACCATCACCGTATTACTCAAGGGCAGCCCCTTTCAAATCAAGGTATGGGAGGCTCTGCTCAACATTAAAGATGGCGAGCTGTATTCCTACCAGCAGGTGGCAGATTCCATAGGAAAACCCTCTGCGGTAAGGGCTGCGGCATCCGCCATTGCGCATAATCAGGTCGCTTATTTAATTCCCTGTCACCGGGTTATTCGCGGTAGCGGCGTGTTGAATAACTATCGTTGGGGCGAGGAGCGCAAGGCGGCGATGATCGGCTTGGAATGCTGCTCAGAGGCTTTGCGCTAAAGGGTTATAACTTGCACCGTTATAAATAGCCCCATACCAGAACATGACGATCACTGATTGCTTCCACCGATAAATTTAGCTCAGCGATTTCCAGCTGTGCTTCAATTTCATTGATGTCATAAGCGGCTGCGAGAGAATGAGAAAAATCCTGTTTGAGAAGGGGAGGGGCTGAAGCTGCATACATTTCCACCAGCTCGGCAAGCTTCGTTTCGCCTTCCGGTCGCAATAAATCCATTACTGCCACCGCCGCGCCAACCCGCCCGCTTGTTTTAATGCTGGCCCACAAAACACTAGGGTCACTCAAATGGTGCAGTAGGCTATTGCTAACAATGGCATCAAAGCACTTCGGTAATAAGGCGTGATCAGGCAAATGTGCCTGCAAGAGGGAAACCCGGTCTTCCAGACCGGCAGCCGCCACTTCCAAACGTGCACGGGCCAGCATATTTGAGCCGGCATCCAGACCCACGATTGCTGCTTGAGGAAAACGCCGCGCAAACCGCAGGGTGACATCGGCAGCGCCACAACCAAGATCCAATAACGTTTCTGGCCCAACACCGGGAAAGCGCTCAACAAAACCAGCGACCAGTTGATCGTGTGCTGCCGAAAAATCCTCATCGGCATAGGCCTTGACCTGCTCAGGGCTATCCATTAATTCCGGCTCTGGGATACGCTTCATTGGTATTATTTGTCCTCGATAAAATGCTTTAACTGGCTACTATCCGTATGCTCAAAAACACTGCCGTAAATATCCACCAGGGTAGTTTGTTCGTAGGAAAGGCTGCCTCCTTCCACACAAAGCCTTTGGCTGAATTCCAGAGTGCGTGCGTTATTTTTCATAAACGGTGACTGGAGAATACCCCATTGCTCATCATCGGCTTTGGCCTTTACATCGAGCACCGTTTTTTTAGAGGAAGCTTCAGCGCTGCCACCTGCCAACACACAAACACCACGCGGAATCGTAAAGGAATTCATTACCTCGCCACTTTTTTTATCCCAAAGCCAATAACCAAGCTGATGATGAATGGCTTTGTCATCTGTATCCCGCCATACCCGCTGCTGGTAGCGCACCGCCATAAGGTGCTGGCTCTCGGCATTGTCCACCTCACCAATACCTTCAAAAATAAGGCTTTCATAGTAGGGATTTTGCTCTTTTCCATCGGGGTCGGGCGCAATATCCTGCCCCTTACCTCCTCGCCAGGTTCCAAGTAGCACCGTGAGTGGCCCGTAATCGTCGTTCATACCCTGATTTGTCGCCGTCATCACCTAACCTTTCTATTTGATTTGAGTTTATAAAGCTAAGCGCGTTTGATATTAATAACCTGCAATTCGGTTGCGCCTTCAATGCCCCACTTGCCACCGATATAACCAACTCCTGACCACTTAGTTCCCCCAAAGGGTGCCAAAGGCGACAACGCCAAGTGCTGATTAACCCAGGTGGTACCTGCCTCGATGCGCTCTGCGAGCACTTCTGCCTGCGGAAGATCCTCTGTCCAAATAGAGGAGCCTAAACCAAAGTGGGTATTGTTTGCGCGGCTCACTACGTCATTAATATCTTGGTAAGCCAAAATCGGCAAAACAGGCCCGAACTGCTCTTCCTGTACTATCCGTGCATTATCATCCAAATCGGTCAATATGGTATTTTGAAAACAGTAGCCTTGGCCCAGAGCATCACCACCGGTGACTACCCGTGCGCCAGCGCCTTTGGCCTCTTCCACCAAGGTGGTCACCCGCTCAAATTGTGCCTGGTTATTGATCGGCCCAAGCCGGGTATCTTCATCCAGACCATTACCCACCTTTGCCTGCTCTGCAAGCGCTGCTAATTCAGTCGTTAGAGCTTCTTTGATGGATTCATGTACATAAAGCCGTTTTGCTGCGATACACACCTGCCCAGAGTTGGCAAACGCTCCCCAGAAAATAGCCTTGGCTATTTTTTTCGGGTTCGCATCGGGTAGCACTATCGCGGGATCATTTCCCCCCAGCTCCAAAGTAAAACGCTTTAAATCAGGCGCAGCAGCCGCAGCCACGCGCTTGCCGGTTCCCACTGAGCCAGTAAAATCAATTTTCCTAATGAGGGGATGTGCCGTTAGGGCGGCCCCAAGAGGGTCTGAACCGGAAATAATGTTTAATACCCCCGCGGGTAATGCATCTTTAATTACCTCCGCAATTTTCAAGGTAGAAAGTGGCGTATAGGGGGATGGCTTAAGAATAACGGCATTTCCCGCAATCAAGGCCGTGGCCACCTTTCCCATGGCAATACTCACGGGGAAGTTCCACGGTGTAATAGCCGCAACCACTCCGAATGGTTTGTGAACTAATTTGATCAAAGCCTGATCTGTATCTTGCAATACCTCCACAGGAATTTGAGCGGCCGCAGCAAATTGAACCTGCAAGGAGGATGTTCTGACCTCAGACTTGGCTTTATCCAGCGGTTTGCCTTGCTCCAGGGTCAAGAGGTGAGCAATTGCATCGCAATTAGTCTGAATTAATTCCGCAACGTGTTTAAGAGCATTACGCCTCAGCTCTATATCCTGTCGCCAAGTATAAAAAGCACCCGCAGCACCCTCGATCGCCTTGTCCAACTGTGCCTGACGGCATTCAGGTGCGTGGCCAAACACCTCACCCGTCGCTGGATTCACTACGGAAAAACTATCATCCCCATGATAAAGCTCACCATTTATAAGCATGCTCCCAATCGTCATCACCTATCCTCCCTTCGCCTCAATATACCGAAAGGTTAGTGGAAAAAAAGTCAGGCAACAAGCACCTTGGGCAGTGAAGAAATTATTTCAAATAAGGCCAGATGTAAAACAAGATATAAAGGTGTTGTTAAAATTTCTGTACGGCTCTACAAAATGTAGAGCCAAGTAATCTCCCGCTAAGCGTCATACAAAATATATCCAACACCTTTCGCAATATTGTTTCAGGGGTTATATTGACCATGGGTGTTGAGCCCGAATATAAATCATTGCCTTTTGGTCCTATTTATAGAGGAAAATAGATAATTCAACAGCCTTCAACATCAACAGATATTGCCACTGCTGTATTTGTTGAATCAATGATAATAATAAATTCCGGTTTTTTTGTGAAAAAGAACACTTTTCAGAAGTGTAAGATCACCTCACGTTAAACCCTTAAGAACTCAGGAGAAATAATAATGTTTGGACCACCCGTTGCATTAATTAGCCCAGCGGGGCTACCCATAGAAAGAGGAAAAATCCACGAATTCGCCTGCGCCATTTATGATGATGATCCACTTTATCACGATGAAACAGCAGCAAAAGCTGCGGGCCTACCCTCTGTAGTCGCCCCTACCACTTATACTTCCACTCAGGCTTTTTTCTCTGACCCCATGGCAGAAATGAGCGAGCTGGGCGATCTGGAATTAAACATGATGTATGTGCTTCATGGCGGCCAGGAGTATGAGTTCGAGCGCCCCATATTCGCCGGAGAAGTTCTAACATCGCATAAAGGCGAAATGAAAACCTATACCAAACAAGGACGCCGCGGCGGATTAATGAAGTTTGCTGAAATCACATCTAATTTCACCGACGAGAAAGGTGAAATTGTTATGCGTTTAAAGAGCATTCTTATTCAAACAGCGGGAGTTGTTGAAAAATGAGCGAATCAATTTTTGATAGCATAAAAACAGGCGACGAGTACGAGATCACACATAATAATTTTACGCGCACTGATTTTGTTAAATATGCGGGTGCTAGCGGCGATTTTAATCCCATCCATCATGATGAATCTTTTGCCAAAATGTCAGGAAACGAAACAGTTTTTGGAGAAGGTATGCTAACAGCTGGCATGCTAAGCGTTGTGCCTTCAAAATGGTTTGGCGCCACATCGATTAAAAAATTCGGCGTTCGTTTTAAGTCTCGTTTATGGCCAGGCGATAACGTTGTATTCAAAGGCGTGGTCACAAATGTTTATGAAGAGGCCGGTGTTCCCCACGTTGATATGGATTTAACTGCCACCAGCCAGAAAGACGAAGTGTTGATTAGCGGTTCTGCCACATGCAGACCTTGGACTCCATAGCCAACTAATCCGTTGTAGCGCAAGCGTGCAAATGCTGTTTAAACTTGTGCTACAACAAGCAAATAGGAAACTTCCTAACGCTAATTATTTATTTGGCTTCTGATAATAATCTAAGCGCGGCAATATTGAAAAAAGCTTCCTTAAGACCTAAAACTCCCCTCCGTATTTATCTAAGAAAAACATCAAGAAATTAATTCCTGCGACATAATATTGTATTCTAGCGCCTTTTCGCAGTTTCTATTCTATTTTTAGTATCTGATATGTGCGAGCTTATCCATTCGCAAAAACTCAAGGTATGGAGAATAAAATAATGTTAATTTTCAAAGTCGTCAGACCTGACGGAAGCCCTGTAAAAAAAGCAGAAGTCACTGTCGCTGTCACCAACGGAGGCAATGCTACTGCTATCTCGGATCGGCGTGGTTTTGTCAGCTCCCCGATAACCGGTGGCTCTTATGGCAAAGTGATTATAAATGGAGCAGAAGCCTACGAAGGCTCCCTCGTTGATTTGGAAAAAGTAGTATTGAGCGCTTAGAAAAGTATTATTCAAGCCTAAGCTGAATACTACTTTTCGCTATTCGCTCGCGCCCTGTGAAATAGAAACAGCGCGAGTCTTCTTTTCATATTGAATATAAAGACATGCCAATGTAGAAAGAGAACGTCACTATTCAGCGCGCCTTTGAGTTAAACAGTCGCAGGGGTCGCTGAATAATCACAAGAAAAAAATAATAAACGTTAAAAGGAATTAATGGATGTTCAAAGCAATTAAATCAAGCTTCGACTATGGAAAATTTTTTATAGTACATATATTAGGTTTAATCGCGATACCTATGTATTTTATTGGTAGCGATGCGCTTATTATTTGGGGTATGTTCTCTACAGTACTCGTTGTTGGTGGAGAGTTCTTTTTTGGCAAGGATGAATCTGATTGGGATTTCAAATATCCCAATTTATTCTATCCACTACAGTACCTTGCGGTCATTGCTACCGCTGTTAGCGAAATTGCACTGATATGGTTAATAGCTGCACCCGAACGCGACATGTTAGGAATGGGCGCATGGATTCAGTCCGTATTTTCAATTGACGTAATGGCTGCACGCGCCGATGCCAGCTATCTATTCTTATTTACAGCCTTTCTGTTTACGAGCGCAGTCATTGCCATTGGTAGCGTTGTAGTAGGCCATGAGCTTACTCACCGAAAAAACAAACCGTTTGCGCATTGGATGGGCCGCTTGGCGCAAGTACCTGGCTTCTTCACCTACTTCTCTATTCGCCACCCTTATGGCCATCATAACCTTGTGGCAACACCCGCTGATCCAGCAACCGCGCAGCGAGGAGATAATTTATACCGTTTTTCTACCCGATCCATCATTGGCCAATACAAAATGACCTGGGATCTTGAAAAAGAACGCTTGGATAAAATGGATTTCGAAACATGGACATGGCGTAATGAGGCATTACGAGGCTGGGCGATGGAGGCCGCATGGGCCATCACCATGGTCTACTTCGCGGGATTTTGGGCAATCCCCGTACTAATTACCATGGCTCTGGCCTCACACTACGCCCTGGAGGCAGCCAATTTTATAGAACACTACGGCTTAATTCGTGTCCCGACAGAGCCGATGCAAGTTCGCCATGCGTGGAACAGCAATGAAAGAATGTCTTTGTGGGTAGTGGGTGGTGTCCCCAGACACTCCCATCATCACGCTGATGCAGATGTGGAATTTTGGCACTTAAAGCCCTATGTGGAAGATGCACCCACAACAATACTGGGTTATGTACCATCGATGTTAATTGCCCTCGTACCCCCTCTCTGGCATGAAATAATGAACGCTCGACTGATTCAGTGGGATAACGAGATGGCATCTCCCGAAGAGCGACTTATAGCAATCGATGCTTGCCGAAATAGCGGCCAAGCTGCGCTTATCCGACACGCCGATGAGATGGAAGCGAGCTTATCTAAGCCGAGGCCTTTAGCTGCTTAAACCTAGAAACCGCAATTGGCCGGCCCAAACTGGAAGTTTATACGTCTAAGTAAGTTATTTTGAATAATAGGGCTCTCACCTGTTGGGTGAATCAACCTCCTCACTCGATAGCACGTTTATTGGATTCGATAATACAGTAGACGCACTCTCAAGCGAGTCCGACTGCGCTTTCTAGGTTAAACAGGCTCTATACTTCCTTTATAAAACTGAAAAAGCCCTCTTCAAATTTGTGAAAGGGCCTTTTCATATTAAATCAATTGCAGCTGGGCTAGAAAAACGATAAATAATTTATAAATTTTGGGCAAAAAAAAGCGGCTTAAATAGCCGCTTTTTTAACACTACAAAAACATATTAATCTACTTCTTTCATGCTCAACTTAACACGACCTCTTTGATCAACATCCAGGACTTTGACTTTCACTTCCTGGCCTTCAGAAAGATAATCGGTCACTTTTTCAACGCGCTCTTCGCTAATTTGAGAGATGTGAACCAACCCGTCCATACCAGGAAGAATATTCACAAAAGCACCAAAATCCACGATTCTTGCCACTGTACCCACGTAGATTTTACCCACTTCCACTTCGGCAGTAATTTCAAGAATAATGGCTTCCGCTTCTTTACAGACAGCTTTCGTTTCACCAAAAATGGTAACTTCACCGCTATCTTCAATATCCACCGTAGCACCCGTTCTTTCAGTAATCGAACGTATGGTTGCACCACCTTTACCAATAATATCGCGAATTTTCTCCGACTTAACTTGCATAGTAATAAAGCTCGGGGCGTTATCACTAATATCGGTGCGAGGAGCATCAAGCACCTTATTCATTTCATCAAGAATATGGAGACGGCCATTCAGCGCTTGGCCTAGGGCTTTTTCCATAATTTCTTCGGTAATACCGTCAATTTTGATATCCATTTGTAGCGCTGTAATACCTTCACTGGTACCGGCTACTTTAAAATCCATGTCACCTAGATGATCCTCATCGCCCAAGATATCGCTAAGGACAGCGTAACGCTCGCCTTCTTTTACCAGACCCATGGCAATACCAGCAACAGGAGCTTTAACAGGTACGCCCGCGTCCATTAAGGCCAGACTACTACCGCAGACAGAGGCCATGCTGGAAGAGCCATTGGATTCGGTAATTTCAGACACAACACGCATGCTATAGGGGAAGTCGGCTTCACTGGGCATCATCGCCTGGATACCGCGACGCGCTAACTTACCATGCCCGATTTCACGACGCTTGGGGCTGCCGATCATGCCCGTTTCGCCAACGCAGTAGGGAGGAAAGTTGTACTGAAGCATGAACGCATCGTTTATTGTACCCTGCAAACCTTCAATCAGCTGCGCGCTACGCATACTGCCAAGGGTTGCCACAACGATGGCCTGGGTTTCACCGCGTGTAAAAAGAGCAGAACCATGTGTTTCAGGCATAACACCCACTTCAATACTGATGGGGCGAACCGTATCGAGGGCACGGCCATCAATACGTCTTTCATCAGCCAGCACCAGCTCACGAACAGTATTTTTTTCCACTTTGGAGAAGGCTGACTTTACTGCGTCTGCAGAATCACCGTCTTCCGAGGAAAGCTCTTCAACAGCCTTCGCTTTGATTTCAGCAAGACGCTCATAGCGGCTCAGCTTTTCAGTGATGGCATAGGCATCGGATACGTCAGCACCAAAAGCTGCTTGCACTTTTTCAATAAGGCCAATATTTTCAACAGGTGCTTCCCACTGCCAGGCGGGTGTGTTTACTTCTGCCGCAAACTCATTCACAGCCTTTACAACAACCTGCATTTCCTGGTGACCAAAAAGTACCGCACCCAGCATTTCATCTTCGGTTAATTCATTCGCTTCTGACTCCACCATCAGTACAGCGTGCTCAGTGCCTGCAACCACCAGATCCAAGTCAGAATCAGCCAAAACCTCTTTATTCGGGTTTAAGACATAACCATCGTCCGTAAAACCAACCCGCGCCGCACCAATTGGCCCCTTAAAAGGGATGCCTGAGATGGACAACGCAGCGGAGGTGCCGATTAATGCAGCAATATCAGGATCTACATTTTTTTCAGCAGACATCACCGTTGCAACAACTTGAACTTCATTCTGAAAGCCGTTGGGGAATAATGGGCGGATAGGGCGATCAATCAAACGACAGGTGAGAGTTTCTTTCTCAGTAGGGCGGCCTTCACGCTTGTTAAATCCGCCAGGTATTTTTCCTGCTGAGTAATACTTTTCCTGATAATTAACGGTAAGAGGGAAAAAACCTCGGCCTGAATCTGCTTCTTTTTTTCCTACCACCGTAACAAGCACTGAGGTGTTATCCATGCTCACCATAACCGAGGCACTGGTTTGACGAGCAACCTTGCCCGTTTCTAGGGTGACTTTTTGCGAACCGTATTGAAACTCTTTTTTTACGACGTTAAACATTCTCTCTTCCTTTAATTTCCCGATATTCAGGTGGGTTACGGCAGCCTTATTACTCACACGCTCGCCAACTTGTCCGGGGCTGCACCAGCCTCCCCATTGAGACTGGCATTAATAATGACTTCTTTAGCCTAGGTTAATCTTTAAAAACTGTGTTTCTTGAAACGACAAAAGCCCGGCAGCTTACGCTACCAGGCCTTTGTTATTTTTTCTGGGCCGTCGTACTGCTTAACGACGTAATCCCAATCGCGCAATAAGACTATTATATCGTTCAAGATCCTTTCTCTTCAGATAGTCCAATAATTTTCTACGCTGGTTAACCATGCGAATCAAACCACGGCGAGAGTGATGGTCATGCTTGTGCTCTTTAAAGTGACCCTGCAAATGGTTAATTTGCGCTGATAACAAGGCAACCTGTACTTCAGGAGAACCAGTATCGCCTTTTTTTCTAGCGTATTCACTTACAATTTCAGCTTTTTTTTCTACGGGTAATGACATCGATTACAACTCCTAATATGCATAATAATAAAGCTTGTAATGACCGTGCATATTAACAGTCACCCAAGTAAAAACTCTGTTGGCTAATTTTATTCGGTTCTCATCAAACGTTTTGGTGCCACTCGCCAGCCTTGTAATAACTCACCCAAGCCAAGAAACTGCACTTTTTCACCGGCTGTTTCAAACCAAACCTGAACAAGGCTTCCTGAATGAAATTGTTTTTCATCCTGCCCGAAAATTGCTACCACCTGGCCCTGGGAAAAGGCAGCTGCTTCAATACTATCAACGCCCACCTGAGGATAACCCCAGAGAGCATCATGAACCGGTAACAAGAAACTATCCAGCACATCGTTGCCATTATCCTGCTCAGACACCTCCAGAAGGGTCTCCATGCTGAGCATGCCATCTTCAAACGGCCCCGCCTTTAAACGGCGAAGTACTTCTACATGCGCACCGCAACCAAGGCGCTTACCAATATCTTCTACCAAGGTGCGAATATAGGTGCCCTTGCTGCAGAATACCAGCATTTCAATCCGCTCTGGATCAATTTGTTTCCATTCCAGGCTATAAATTGTTACTGGCCTGGCTTTTCTTTCAATCTCAATGCCTTTTCTCGCCAGCTTATAAAGTGGCTGCCCTTGATGTTTTAGAGCGGAATACATGGGCGGAACTTGTTCTATTTCACCGACAAATGCAGTCATGGCCGATTCAAGCTGGGCCTCTGCCCATTCAGCCACAGCTGTGCGCTGAATGATCTCTCCCTCAGCATCACCGGTATTGGTGACTTCCCCCAGTTTGGCCACAACTTGGTATTTTTTGTCAGCATCAAGTAAATACTGGGAAAACTTGGTCGCCTCGCCAAAACAAATGGGCAGCATTCCCGTGGCAAGCGGATCGAGACTGCCAGTGTGACCCGCCTTAGCAGCCGAGTACAAACGCCTTACTTTTTGCAGTACGCCGTTTGAACTATCCCCTTGGGGTTTATCAAATAATAAAATACCATTTAACTCGCGGCCTTTACGCCGCCGTGACCGGCCACCCAAATCGCTTAATCCTTTTGGGTAGTTGTATCAGAAGGCGCTTGAGAGTCGTCGCTGTGCTGATCTTGCTCCAAGGCTTTATTGATAAGGGCATTCATTTTGGCACCAGAACTAAGAGTGCCATCATAATGAAAACGCAAGCTGGGAGTAATGCGCAGCTTAATGGCTTTGCCCAATAGTTTACGCAAAAAACCAGAGGCATGGTTTAGAATACCAACAAGCTCTTTTGCTTCTGCATCACTTTTACTCTTCATAAAAGTGACATAGACATCGGCGTAGGAGAAGTCGCGAGAAACATCAACGCCAGAGACAGTCACCATATCAAGACGAGGATCTTTCAACTCAAACTGAATAAATCCTGCCAATTCACGCTGAATTTGATCAGCGACACGTTGTTGCCTTCCACCTTGCACGGTTGAAATTTACCTCGCATTCATTATTTCGTTATCGTAAAAATTACAGACTGCGAGCTATCTCGTTCACCTGGAAGACTTCAATTTTGTCCCCGGCTTTCACGTCTTTATAGCCTTTTACCGCCAAGCCACACTCTGAACCATTACGCACTTCGCTCACATCATCTTTAAAGCGTCGCAAGGATTCGAGATTACCTTCGAATATAACCACATCATCACGTAGTACACGGATAGGCTTATTGCGATAAAGCGTGCCTTCCACCACCATACAACCAGCGACAGATCCAAATTTAGAGGAACGGTAAACCTCACGCACATCAGCAACACCGAGAATTTCCTCACGTAATTCTGGCGCAAGCAGGCCTGACATGGCCTGCTTCACATCATCAATCAGCTCGTAGATGATGCTGTAATAACGCAACTCAATATCTTCTTCCTGGCAGAGCTTACGTGCTGCACCATCCGCCCGAACATTAAATCCGAGAATAACGGCGCCAGATGTCATGGCCAAGTTCACATCGGATTCGGTGATACCACCGACACCACCTGTAACAATAGAAACGGAAACCTCTTCCGTGGAAAGGTCTTGTAAAGATGCGGAAATGGCCTCTAAAGAACCTCTCACATCCGCCTTCAAAACAATATTCAAGGCTGGACGGTCTGCTTTACCCATGTTGTCGAATAAACTGGCTAAATGGCTTGCTTGCTGGTGGGCAAGCTTGTTACGACGATCATTTTCTTTTCGGAATTCAGCCACTTCCCGTGCTTTTTTCTCATCAGGAACAACTATAAACTCCTCGCCAACCGAAGGAGCCGAGGGAAGGCCTAATATTTCAACCGGAATGGATGGCCCAGCTTCCTTCACGGGTTTACCGTTTTCGTCGCTCATCGCCCTGGCGCGACCAAAAAACTGACCCGCCAGCACCATATCACCTTGCTTTAATACACCTTCCTGAACCAAGAAGCTGGCAACGGCACCTCGACCCTTGTCGAGACGGGATTCAATAACGACCCCTTTTGCTGGCCCTGTTAACCTACCACCCAGCTCAAGCATCTCTGATTGCAGTAAAATCGTGTCCAGCAAGGAGTCCACACCCTGGCCAGTATGTGCAGACACTTCAATAAACTGTGCATCCCCACCCCACTCCTCGGGAATAACCTCAAGAGCAGACAGTTCAGTCTTAACACGCTCTGGATCAGCATGTTCTTTATCCATCTTATTTACAGCAACGATAAGTGGCACACCAGATGCCTTAGCATGATCAATCGCCTCTTTAGTCTGTGGCATTACTCCGTCGTCGGCAGCAACCACAAGTATCACGACATCTGTACACTGGGCACCCCGAGCACGCATCGCTGAGAATGCCGCGTGTCCTGGCGTATCAAGGAAGGTAATCATTCCGTGACCCGTTTCCACATGATACGCACCAATATGCTGGGTAATACCACCAGCCTCATCGTCAGTCACTTTGGCGCGACGGATATAGTCGAGCAAAGATGTTTTACCGTGGTCAACATGGCCCATAATGGTTACAACTGGTGCGCGCTTGCCCAGTCTACTATCCGCAACATCCTCATCCCATGTCTCCACAAGGGTGTCTTCCAGTGCCGAATCACTCACTGCTTTAGCGCTATGACCCATTTCTTCGATAATAAGAATGGCAGTATCTTGATCAATCTCCTGATTAAGGGAAGCCATTACACCCATTTTCATCAGCGACTTAACCACTTCTGTGCCCTTGATTTTCATTTTGCGGGCAAGGTCAGAAACAGCAATAGTTTCACCGACTTCTACGGCATAAATCTGTGGTTCTACGGGCCGGGTAAACTGGTGGGATTTTTTCTGTTTGGCTCGACGAGCTCTCCGCTTGGCAGCAGATTCTTTCTTGATGCCCCGATCTTCTCGTTCATTACTTTCATCAAAGGCTTCTGAAACGATGGCCGAACCAAGATCCAGATCAGCTTCCTCCTGTGTCGCGCCTTCTTCACCCCGAGCCCCCAACTCTTTAGCAATTTCCTTTGCTTTCGCCAAGGTTTCCTGACGTGCGCGCTCCTCAGCTTCTTTGCGGGTTTTTTCTGCCTCTCGTGTTTGCGCAGGATTAAGCTTGGTTTCGGTGGACTTTTTAGGAGCTTTCGCTTTAGAGGCTGCCTTAGTAGATTTAGCTGCAGATTTTCCTGCCCCAGCTGATTTTTCTCGTTTCCTTAATAATGCTTTCTGCCGCTGGAGCTGAACCTCTTTCTCAGCTGCTTTTTCTCGCTGTCGCTTTTCTTCAGCTGCTTTTTTCAAGGCCTCTTCTTTTTGCAGTCGCGCCTGTTCAATTGGAGACAGCTTAACTGTAGGCTTAATTATTTCAGGCTCTGGCTCTGGCTCTGGCTCTGGCTCTGGCTCTGGCTCTACGACCAGGGCCTCTTCTTCGGCCTTCGGCCCATCAGCTTGACTGACCTCGGCTGGTTCTACCTCAGCACTTTCTACTACGGTCTCAACAAGCTCGTCCGTAAGCGACTCAGCCACGGCGTCCACTGCATCGAGCTCAGCCTCTTGTGCCGAGCTTTCCAGTTCAGTTTGCTCATCAACAAGTTCTTCTTCCACCTGGTCACGCTTAACATAGGTGCGTTTTTTGCGCACCTCAACGTTAACGGTCTTTCCGCGAGTGCCGGATGGCGCACCAGAGGCTTTTAGCGTGCTGAGACGCTTACGCCGCAACGTTACCTTTTTAGCTTCCCCACCTGACTCACCGTGGGACTTTTTAAGATGACCCAGCAATGCCTGTTTCTGATCGCTATTTACGGCGTCATCAGGATTCTCATGAGGTAGTCCCGCATCACGCATCTGTGTGAGCAGTTTATCAACTGGAATGCCCACTACATCTGCGAGTTGCTTTACTGTTACTTCGGCCATAATAGCGTCTTTCACTCTGTGTCCTCAAAATCTTATGCTTCTTGCTCTGATTCAAACCACGGGGCTCTTGCAGCCATAATCAGCTGGCTTGCCCGCTCTTCAGTCATGCCTTCAACATCTTCCATCAGGTCAACAACTGCTTGTTCAGCAAGATCCTCGCGGGTAATAATTCCCTGACTCGCCAGCACATATGCCAAGTGTTTATCCATATGTTCCAAGCCAAGCAAGTCTTCGGCTGGCTCTGTGCTCAGTTCTTCTTCTGATACCAGTGCTTTTGTAAGCAAGAAATCTTTTGCTCTTCTACGAAGCTCTTCAATGGTGTCTTCGTCAAGCTCTTCTATCTCGAGAATTTCTTCCAGCGGCACGTAAGCAACTTCTTCAACCGTTGTAAAACCTTCTAATACAAGTAGCTCGGCTAGATCTTCATCAACATCCAGAGCATCAACAAAACTCTGTATTGCCGTATTGGTCTCGGCATTTTCTTTCTCTTCCGCTTCTTCCACGGTCACTACTTTCAGCTCCCAACCAGAAAGTTCGCTGGCTAGTCGAATATTTTGTCCGCTGCGCCCTATAGCTTGGGCTAACTGATCTTCTTCCACGGCAATTTGCATGGACTTACTTTCCTCGTCCACGACAATTGAAGCAACTTCAGCTGGCGCCATCGCATTTATCACAAACTGGGCCGGATTATCGTCCCATAATACAATGTCAACTCGCTCACCATTTAGATCTGAAGATACGGCTTGCACCCTTGCTCCACGCATACCAACACAAGCGCCCACTGGATCAATTCGGCCATCATTGGTATGCACAGCGATTTTTGCCCGCGAACCCGGATCTCTCGCCGCACGGCGGACATTGATAACTTCTTCACCGATCTCTGGCACTTCAATCTTAAACAGCTCAACTAGCATCTCAGGACAGGTGCGACTTACGATAAGCTGAGGTCCACGAGATTCCGTGCGAACGTCGGTAAGAATACCACGTACACGATCATTAACCCGCACAGCTTCTCTGGGGATCATATGCTCCCGTGGAATCAAAGCATCAGCATTACCGCCTAAATCAAGGATAATCGTTTCTCGATTCGATTTTTTAACCGTACCACTTACGAGCTCGCCAATACGGTGCTTATATTCGTCAACCACCAGCGCCCTTTCAGCTTCACGGACTTTTTGAACGATCACCTGCTTAGCTGTTTGCGCAGCAATTCGACCAAATACAATGGATTCCGTTGATTCTTCCCAGACATCGCCTTCTTCAAGCTTTGCATCTTTGTCTTTCGCTTGCTCGAGAGTAATCTCTCTGTCTGGGTACTCCATTTCAATAATATCTTTTACGACGGTATAACGAAGAAAAGTTTCGTAATCTCCGGATTTTCGATCAATCGAAACCCGAACATCGATCTCATCCCCGCCGTCACGATGAAGTTTTTTGGTGGCGGTAGCAAGGGCCTGCTCAACAGCATCAAATATAATTTCTTTTGACACGCCTTTTTCATTCGAAACGGTGTCAACAACCAGTAATATTTCCTTACTCATCTCAGTTTTACCCCAAGGCTAACCAGCATTCCAAAATCTCATTCGTAGATTGGCACTAAATGTGACTTCAAAATCGCACTATAAGGAAGTGTGACCTCATTGCCATTTTCAACAATCGTTATTTCATTTTCACTGACATTAAGCAAGGTGCCAGTGAATTTTCTGCGCTCCTGAAAAGGACGGCTTGTTCTTAAACTTATACATTCACCGATATAAGCATGGTACTGCTTTGGCGAAAAAAGTGGTCGCTCGGTGCCCGGCGAAGACACCTCTAGAGAGTATTCACCAGAAATTGGGTCGTGAACATCCAGAATGCCGCTGAGCTGGTGGCTCACCGCAGCGCAGTGGTCGACTGTGACCCCCTCATCAGCATCAATAAACACACGAAGTATAGAGTGCCTACCCTGACTTATATATTCGACGCCCCAAAGCTCGCAATTTTCCGCAAGCACAGCAGGCTCAAACAGCTCCTGTAATTTTTCTACCAATACGGACATAGGCGATTAACGTTTCTAATCTTATAAACAAAAAATGGGCTCAATCATTCTAGCCCCTACAACCTTCAGGCAGGAAGCCAAACAACTGATAGCCCACTTACTGCATTACGCCTTGCCTGCTACGGCTTTTAACGCTGCCTAATAAAAAGCCCCTATACAGGGGCTTTCATTGGTTGGTAGCGGGGGCAGGATTTGAACCTGCGGCCTTCGGGTTATGAGCCCGACGAGCTACCAGACTGCTCCACCCCGCATCAAAACTAGGCGCGAATTATAGTACCTACTTCTATTCAAGTCAAGCCAATCAAGACTTACTTAACACTTCAATTACTTTTTATTTGGTGCCGAAGGCCGGACTTGAACCGGCACGACCAATGGTCACTACCCCCTCAAGATAGCGTGTCTACCAATTCCACCACTTCGGCAATATTCACTTATTCAACAACCCGATCTAGAGGCTGATCTTCTGCGCCGGTCTCGCCAGGCACATCACTTCCCAGCACATCTGCAGGAAGATCAATAATATCCGCTTCTATCGCACCGCTTTCCAGCGAAGGAAGGTCGCTTTCAGTGACCGGATCATTAACTCTGACGCTAGGAACATCTTCCGCGCCAGGCACAATTCCCGGCGCATCGATAGCAAAAACTTCTTTGGAGCTGTTGCTCGCCAATACGGCAAGCGTCAAACTCGTAACAAAAAACGTTACCGCTAAAATAGCCGTCAGTTTGGTCAGGAAGGGCATGGCGCCGAGGCTTCCGAACATCGTCCCAGAAGCGCCACCGCCGCCAAAAGAAGCCCCAGCATCGGCGCCTTTCCCTTGCTGCAACAGAATGATCACCACCATTGACAGGGCGACCACAACATGCAGTACCAGAACTAGTGTTTCCATAACATCCTAACGTCCAAATTATGAGGGCCTTGCTGCCTCAGCAATCGCCAAAAAATCCCGCGCAACAAGCGATGCGCCGCCAATCAAACCACCATCAATATCCGGCATGGCAAATAACTCTTCCGCGTTTGCGGGCTTTACGCTGCCGCCATAAAGTATTTGAATCTTTTCGGCCACTCCAGGCGCACTGACCTCGAGATGCCTTCTAATAAAACTGTGTACGTCCTGCGCCTGCCCAGGCGTCGCACTTAAGCCAGTGCCTATTGCCCACACCGGCTCGTAGGCAAGCACGCTTTTTTCCAGAATCGGCAAGCCTTGCTCAGTCAGAAAAGGCGCAATTTGAGCAGCAACTACACCCTGCGTAACACCTTTCTCTCGCTCTCTCTGAGTTTCACCAACGCATATAACAGGCGTTAACCCCACATCGAAAAGCTGCAATGCCTTTTCAAATACCTGCTGGCTATCTTCACCAAAGAGCTGTCGACGCTCGGAGTGCCCAACCAGCACATATTTGCAGCCAAGATCCCGAAGCATAGCCGCCGAAACCTCACCGGTATAGGCCCCATTAGAAAACTGGCAGACATTTTGGGCGCCAAGCCCAATAGAACTGGCCGCCAAAGCCGCCCCCACCGCTTGCAAATACGGAAGCGGCGGACACACCCCGAGCTCGGGAAGGCTGCCAGCATCAGCTATTAACAGCCCTTCAACCAGGCTATTAGTAGTAGCCTGGTCACCATTCATCTTCCAATTTCCAATTACAAGCTTGGAGCGCATCGATAAGCCTTAATACCAGAAGCAGGCGCGCGATTCTATCCCAAAATTACCGGAATAAAAAGCGTTATTCGCAAACAACTTACTTACCCCAGGGCCGCCTGCACGACACCCGCCACGTCCTCAGCTAGCCTGTGGACTTGGCTATCATCCACTCCTTCGACCATCACCCTGACAACCGGCTCGGTGCCAGACAATCTTAATAATACCCGTCCATGGCGCCCAAGCTCTTGCTCCGCATCAGCTACCGCCCGCTGCACCGATGCATTACTTAGCGGATCACTGCGCTCCTGCATACTGACATTCACGAGACGCTGAGGGTATTTTTCCATGCCCTGTAGCATTTCTCGCAAACTGAAATCCCGCGAACGCATCGCCGTAACAACTTGCAGTGCCGCAACGATACCATCCCCAGTGGTGGTTTTATCCAGGCAAATAATATGACCAGAGGACTCCCCTCCGAGGCGCCAGCCTTTCTTCTTCAGGGACTCCATTACATAACGATCTCCCACCTTGGCGCGCGCAAATCCAACGCCAAACTCTGCCAGCGCTACCTCTAGGCCCAAGTTGCTCATCAACGTACCGACGACTCCACCCTTAAACCTCTTTGCCTCAAGGCAATCACGGGCAATCACATACAGCAGCTCATCCCCATCGACCACTTGCCCCTTATGATCCACCATCACGACGCGGTCGCCATCTCCATCAAAGGCGATCCCCAGGTCTGCACTATGCTCCAATACGGCTCTCTGCAGCGCTTCCGGGGACGTTGAGCCGCAGTCGGAGTTGATATTAAAGCCATCAGGCTCGACGCCCAACGTTATTACCTCCGCACCCAGCTCATCAAACACATCCGGCGCAATGTGATAAGTTGCGCCATGGGCACAGTCCAGAACCACTTTAAGCCCCCTTAAATTCAAGTCATAAGGAACAGTGCTTTTGCAGAATTCAATATAACGGCCACGAGCACCTTCAATTCGCTTTACCTTACCCAAGTCATGGGAAGGCATGGTGGTCATGGGTTTCCCTAAGTACGACTCTATTTCCAGCTCCATTTCATCAGGCAACTTAGCGCCCGTACCGGAAAAAAACTTAATGCCGTTGTCTTGATAAGGATTATGAGAAGCGCTAATCACTATGCCCGCCTGGGCGTGGAATGTTCTGGTTAAATACGCGATAGCTGGTGTAGGCATCGGACCCAACAGCCGAACGTCAACACCTGCCGCCGACAGGCCGGCCTCAAGGGCTGACTCAAACATATAACCCGAAATTCGCGTATCCTTGCCGATGAGAATTTTGGCGTCCCCGGGCGACTGCTTGGCAAAAACCTTTCCCGCAGCCCAGCCAAGGTGCATCACAAAGTTTGGAGTAATAGGATCTTGGCCCACCAAACCCCTAATACCATCCGTTCCAAAATATTTTCTTGTCATCGAAACAAATACCTTTTTCTTTAAAGTTCGTTAACGCCTGCTGTAATAGCATAGGCCATATTGATAGCGTCGGTGGTCGCTTCTACATCGTGAGTACGAATTATTTTTGCGCCCTTAAATACCGCCAAAGCCGCAATACTAAGACCACCATAAAGTCTCTTGTCTACACCACGATTCAGTACTGTGCCAATCATCGATTTCCGCGACGCTCCCACCAAAACGGGAAAACCTGTCCCAACCAGCCTTTCAAGATTATTCAGCAGTGATAAATTATCAGCGATACTCTTGCCAAAACCAATGCCTGGATCCAGCAATATCTGATTCCGGTTAATACCCGCCTGAACACAAGCATCAGCGCGCTGCTCAAGAAAATCACGTACATCTTCAACGACATCCCGATAACACGGCGCATCTTGCATCGTTTCAGGCCGACCTTGCATATGCATCAAACACACTGGAAGCTGGCTATCTGCCGCCGCCTCCAAGGCACCTTCACGAGCGAGAGCACGCACATCATTAATTAGGCCGGCACCAGCACGATAAGCTTCCCGCATCACCTCCGGAGAACTGCTATCCACAGATATTACCGTGTCTATATTTCGGGAGATTGACTCAATTACGGGAATTACCCGATCCAGCTCTTGGGCAAGACTCACGGGCTTTGCACCAGGGCGAGTCGACTCGCCGCCTACGTCAATGATAGCCGCACCTTCCTCAACCATTATTTCTGCGGCACGCAAAGCGACCAAAGGGGCTTGGTTAAGCCCCCCGTCAGAGAAGGAGTCTGGCGTTACATTAAGAATGCCCATGACACTGGGCCGAGACAGGTCGAGAGTTCTCGACCTGCAATAAAGCTTTTGGCAACTAGAGGAATTCGGCATTAACCGAGAGTATTATGCGCCACTCGGTTTGCCAACAATCTTATCCTGATGCCCTTCGTCAGAGGACACCTCATCGGCCGGGGCGCTTGCCAGCGTTTGCTCGCTACCACCACCGCCCGCGCTACCATTTGAGCCCCCACCATCCCAGCCATCTGGAGGACTGGGTGTCTTGCCATTCATTATCTCATCAATTTGCTTAATGTCTATCGTTTCAAATTGAATCAAGGCTTTAGCCATAACTTCCAGCTTGTCTTTATTCTCCTCGAGAATAACCTTGGCGCGCTGATAGCAGTCATCAGTAATGGCTCTTACCTCTACATCAATAGCATGGGCAGTCTCACCAGAAATGTTTTTGGTTTGGGTCATGGATTTACCCAGGAACACCTCACCTTCTTCCTCACCATAGGCAAGAGGACCCAGCTTTTCAGATAAGCCCCATTTCGTAATCATATTACGCGCCAGCTCGGTTGCCCGTTGAATATCATTGGAGGCGCCTGTCGTCACGCCATCAAAACCCAGGGTCATTTCTTCAGCGATACGCCCCCCGTATAGGCTACAAATTTGGGATTCGATGTGACGTTTGCTTAAACTGTAACGATCTTGGGTTGGCAGGAACATAGTCACACCTAGAGCGCGCCCCCTAGGAATAATGCTGACCTTATACACAGGGTCGTGCTCAGGCACCAAGCGGCCAACGATGGCATGTCCCGCCTCATGGTATGCCGTATTGCTTTTTTCAAAATCAGACATCACCATATTTTTACGCTCGGCGCCCATCATGATTTTGTCTTTTGCCTTATCAAACCACTCCATGCTTACAAGGCGCTGATTTGCGCGCGCACAAAGCAGGGTCGCCTCATTTACTAAGTTAGCAAGATCTGCGCCGGAAAAACCAGGCGTACCTCGCGCAATAATAGAAGGGTTAACATCATCCGCAACGGAGACATTACGCATATGTACTTTCAGTATCTGCTCACGACCACGAACATCTGGCAAGGAAACAGTAACCTGGCGATCAAAACGGCCAGGTCGCAAGAGGGCAGCATCAAGTACGTCTGGCCGGTTGGTTGCAGCAATGACAATAACACCATCATTTTCTTCAAACCCGTCCATTTCCACCAGCAACTGGTTTAAGGTTTGTTCGCGCTCATCATGCCCTCCACCAAGACCTGCACCACGGGAGCGACCCACCGCATCTATTTCGTCAATAAAGATGATACAAGGGGACTGCTTTTTCGCCTGCTCAAACATATCTCGCACACGAGAGGCGCCAACACCCACAAACATCTCAACAAAATCAGAACCGGAAATGGAGAAGAAAGGCACCTTGGCTTCACCCGCTATAGCTTTCGCAAGCAAGGTTTTACCTGTACCCGGAGGCCCAACCATTAACACGCCCCTGGGAATTTTTCCGCCCAATTTCTGGAATTTTCCAGGGTCTCTTAAAAACTCCACAAGCTCAGAAACATCGTCCTTAGCCTCATCAACCCCTGCAACATCAGAAAAGGTTGTCTTGATCTGGTCTTCACTGAGAAGGCGCGCCTTGCTTTTACCAAAGCTCATGGGGCCACCACGACCACCGCCGCCCATGCCACCTTGCATTTGACGCATAAAGAAAATAAATATAGCGAGTATTAACAATATTGGGAAAGCGGCAACAAAAAGCTGCATCCACAAGCTTTGGCGCTCAGGCTCTCGCCCCTCGATTACGACATTATGCTCAAGCAAGTCACCCATTAAACCGAGATCCGGAATTGTGGGAATAACCACCTCAAACTTCTCACCATTGGTGCGCTCACCACTTATCAGGTGATCACCTACAATCGCTCGGCGTACATTACCCCGGTCCACCTCCTCAACAAACTGAGAATAGTCCAGCCTCAATGCAGTGGGTTGCACATTAAAGTTATTAAAAACTGAAAAAAGTACGATGGCAATAATTAGCCAAAGGATGAGATTCTTAGCCATGTCGTTCAAAAACTTACTCCATATCAAGCCGTTATAAATTCGGCATTTCTTCTTGCTTTAGCATTACCACTATAAAGTATAGCGTCAAGAAGTAAAACGCCATTTTTTACCCAGTTATTGTCGTTTAAACCCTTTGGCCAGCAAATAGACCTCTCGTGAGCGCGGCCTTGATGCGCTCGGCTTCCGAGTCTGCAGCTTATTAAAATGCGGCTGCACGCTAGCCCTGTAAGCATCAAAACCCTCTCCCTGAAAGACCTTGACCAAAAAACCGCCGCCCGGCTTGAGGACTGTTATAGCAAAGTCTAATGCAAGCTCAACAAGATACATGGAGCGCGCCTGATCCTGGGATTTGTTGCCGCTCATATTGGGCGCCATATCTGAAATCACAAAATCCACCTGGCCATCTGGCGTATTAGCCAATAACTCACTGTAGACCTCTTCCTCGGTAAAATCGCCTTGCACAAAATGTACTCCAGGCAAGGGATCCATCGACAGAATGTCAGAAGCGATGAGGCGCCCATCTGAATTCAGGCTTTCTGCAGCGACCTGAGACCACCCTCCAGGAGCGGCACCTAGATCCACTACGGTCATCCCTTTTTTGAAGATGCGGTCTTTTTTTTGGATTTCAAGAAGTTTAAAACAAGCGCGGGAGCGATAGCCTTTATCCTTGGCTAGCTTCACATAACTATCGTCAAAATGCTCTTGCAACCACTTTGTGCTGCTTGAACTACGGGACATAGGCACTTCCAAAAAATTATGCGCAGGGATAAGCTGTGTTAGTAACTGACCGTAAGGTAGAATACACCCACTTTAGCCTAGCCGGATATCAAAAATGCGTTTACTTAATAGTCAGAAAAAACAATACAAGGCCATTGGCCACTCACTCAAACCTGTCGTCATCATAGCTGAAAATGGCTTAAGTGAAGGGGTACTAAGCGAGCTAAAAAGAGCGTTAAAAGATCACGAGCTTATTAAAATTAAAGTGAATGTCGAAGACCGCGAAGATAAAAAAGTACTTATTAATGAAGTATGTAACCAAACAACTTCCACTTTAATTCAAGTCATCGGGAAAACCGCGCTGATATTTCGACCAGCAGATAAGCCTAACCCCAAACTCTCTAATATTCTACGTAATCAGGGTGCTTTATAGCACTCAAATTACGCACCGAGAGGTGCCGATTGAAGGGCCTTTATATATGTAAAACTTCATCAATTTCGTAAACGACGGTTCCTGCCGGCGTATCCACGGCCACTTCATCACCCACTTCTTTTCCAATTAGGCCTCGGGCAATAGGCGAGTTAACGGACAGCTTACCCTGCTTAATATCTGCCTCATCATCACCTACGATCTGGTAACTCTTTTCTTCCTCTGTATCCACATTGATGATTTTGAGCGTTACCCCGAAGATCACTTTGCCTTTATTCTCGATACTTGTGACATCAATAACCTGGGCATCTGCTAGTTTACCTTCAATCTCCTGGATGCGTCCTTCGGCAAAACTTTGCTGCTCACGCGCAGCATGGTACTCCGCATTTTCTTTTAAATCACCATGCTCTCGCGCTTCGGCAATCGCCGCTATAATGCGCGGCCGCACTTCGCCCTTAAGGTGCTTTAGCTCAACCTGAAGGGCTTCGGCACCCTCTGCCGTCATCGGGACTCTTTTCACTGTAACAGTTCTCCATGTAAATCTTGTAAACGACGCACTGTGGTCGCTTCGCCAGATTGCAAAGCCATACAAATGGCTTCTGCACCGCTAATGGTCGTGGTGTAGCAAACCTTGTGTTGCAGGGCCGTTCTTCGAATAGTGTAGGAATCTGCGATGGCCTGCGTTCCCTCTGTAGTGTTCACAATAAAGGAGATTTCATCATTTTTCAGCATATCTCCGATATGAGGACGACCCTCCATTACTTTGTTTACTACCTGCACGGCCAAACCCGCCTCTTCAATCACTTTGGCAGTGCCACGTGTTGCGGTCAAATCAAAACCAAGGCTGAGCAAGTCACGAGCAACTTTTACAACACCTTTTTTGTCCGCATCCCTCACGCTAAGAAAAGCACAGCCCTCATTAGGAAACACTTCGCCAGTGGCTATCGCCGCTTTCAAAAACGCTTCGGCGAAGGTGTCACCCACGCCCATAACCTCACCGGTTGAGCGCATTTCAGGTCCAAGAATGGGATCGACACCCAAAAATTTATTAAAGGGGAACACCGCTTCTTTGACATTAAATTTTTTGGGAATAACTTCTTTTTCAAAACCTTGTTCCGCAAGACCCGTCCCCGCCATACAGCGTGCCGCTACTTTGGCCAACGATGCTCCAATGCATTTGGATACATAAGGCACTGTGCGTGAGCCCCGTGGGTTCACCTCGATAACGTAAACATCGTTGTCCTTAACGGCAAACTGCACATTCATCAGGCCTTTTACGCCAAGCTCAAGCGCCATACTGCGACTCTGTTCGCGCATCACATCCTGTACTTCCTGAGTCAGGCTATATGGAGGGAATGAACAGGCCGAGTCACCAGAGTGCACCCCAGCCTGCTCAATATGCTGCATGATGCCGCCAATCACCACTTGCTGGCCATCAGAAACGGCATCCACATCCACCTCAACAGCATCATCAAGAAAACGATCAAGCAACACAGGGCTTTCATTAGAAACCTGCACCGCCTCAGAGAGATAACGCTTTAGGTCATCTTCGTCATGGACTATTTCCATGGCCCGACCACCCAAAACATAGGAAGGGCGAACCACCATGGGAAAGCCAATTTCTGCCGATAGTCGAAGACCTTCCTCAGCAGTTTTTGCCGTACGGTTAGGAGGCTGCTTTAGATTCAACTTTTCAACCAGCCGCTGAAAACGCTCACGATCTTCTGCCCTATCGATGGCATCTGGCGAAGTACCTATAATGGGGACGCCCGCTGCCTCTAAGGCCCGCGCCAACTTGAGCGGGGTTTGACCTCCAAACTGGACGATTACGCCTTCGGGCTTCTCTATGTTGACAATTTCTAGCACATCTTCCAGAGTGACAGGCTCAAAATAAAGACGGTCGGAAGTGTCGTAATCAGTGGAAACTGTTTCAGGATTACAGTTCACCATAATGGTTTCATAGCCATCTTCACGCATCGCCAGTGCAGCATGGACACAGCAATAATCGAACTCTATACCTTGGCCAATCCGGTTGGGGCCGCCGCCCAAAATCATAATTTTCCGCCGCTCCGAGGGCTCAGCCTCACACTCTTCATCATAGCTGGAATACATATAGGCGGTGCTCGTGGCAAATTCTGCCGCACAGGTATCCACCCGCTTATAAACAGGACGCACATTCAGCTGATGTCGGCGATCGCGAACGGCGCTTTCCTTGGAGACGAGCACCTCAGCAAGGCGCGCATCAGAAAAACCCTTTCGTTTTAACTGCCTGAGGTGCTCAGCATCCAGATCAGCAAGGCTTGATTTAGATAAACGCGCCTCCTCAAGAACCAGATCCTCTAGTTGCACCAAGAACCAGGGATCAATTTTGGTGAGCTCAAATACTTCCTCAAGGGAAAAACCATGACGAAAAGCATCGCCGATATACCAAATACGCTCGGCGTTTGGAACGCCCAGCTCTCGCTTAAGCCTACCATGTACATCCTGCTCATCTTGCAATATTGGGCCTAAACCGTTGGCGCCCACTTCTAAACCACGCAAGGCTTTCTGGAGGGATTCCTGGAAGTTGCGACCAATTGCCATCACCTCACCCACCGATTTCATCTGGGTAGTAAGAACGGCGTCAGCCTGAGGGAATTTTTCAAAATTAAAGCGCGGCACCTTGGTGACCACATAATCAATCGAGGGCTCAAAGGAGGCGGGAGACTGGCCACCAGTGATGTCATTCTTCAACTCATCGAGGGTAAAACCCACCGCCAGCTTGGCAGCCACTTTGGCAATGGGAAAACCCGTTGCTTTCGATGCCAAGGCCGATGACCGTGAGACGCGAGGGTTCATCTCGATAATGACAAGACGACCTGTTTCTGGGTCAAGCCCAAACTGCACATTGGAGCCGCCAGTTTCAACGCCGATTTCACGCAATACCGCCAATGAGGCATTACGCATAATCTGGTATTCTTTATCGGTAAGTGTTTGCGCAGGTGCCACGGTGATGGAGTCCCCAGTGTGAACTCCCAGGGGGTCAAAGTTTTCGATCGCGCACACAATAATGCAGTTATCATTCTTGTCCCGCACCACTTCCATTTCATATTCTTTCCAACCAATAAGCGACTCATCAATCAGCAACTCATTAGTAGGGGATAAATCCAGACCACGAATACAGATCTCTTCAAACTCATCCCGATTGTAGGCAATACCGCCGCCAGAGCCACCCATGGTAAAAGAGGGGCGAATAATGGCTGGAAAACCCACCATATCCAACACTTGATAGGCCTCTTCAATGCTATGAGCAATAGCTGAGCGGGGAGTTTTCAGGCCAATTTTTTTCATCGCCTTATCGAAACGCTGGCGATCCTCTGCTTTATCAATGGCATCACGGGTAGCGCCAATTAGTTCAACATTAAATTTTTCTAGCACGCCCTCTCTAGCCAAGTCTAAAGCACAGTTAAGAGCAGTCTGACCACCCATAGTGGGCAGCACCGCATCAGGACGTTCTTTTTCAATAATACGCGCAACGGTTTCCCACTCTACGGGTTCAATGTAGGTGGCGTCCGCCATCACTGGATCCGTCATAATCGTGGCCGGGTTGGAATTAACCAGCACAACTCGATAACCTTCTTCCCTGAGGGCTTTACAGGCTTGAGCGCCCGAATAGTCAAACTCACAGGCTTGACCAATTACGATTGGACCTGCGCCCAGAATTAATATGCTTTCTATATCGGTTCGCTTTGGCATCGCGTTTTAATACCTTCAGGAGATAAGGAGGTGCTTTGGGAGTAGGAGAGGGCTAAGCCCTCTCCGCCATCATTTGAATAAACTGATCGAACAAAGGCTGCACATCGTGCGGGCCAGGGCTAGCTTCAGGGTGCCCCTGGAAGCCGTAAGCAGGCTTGTCCGTACGACGAACCCCCTGCACAGAGCCGTCAAACAAGGAACGATGTGTCACTTGCAGGTGCGCTGGCATTGAATCTTCGGCAACGGCAAAACCATGATTTTGACTGGTAATCATCACAGTATTGCCGTCCAGCTCAGAAACTGGGTGGTTTGCACCATGATGCCCAAATTTCATTTTTTCCGTTTGCGCATCACTCGCAAGAGACAGCAGCTGATGCCCCAAGCAGATGCCAAAAATAGGCAGCTCGGTTTCAAGCAGTGCTTTAATGGCTGTAATAGCATAAGTACAAGGCTCGGGATCACCTGGGCCGTTGGACAGAAAAACTCCGTCAGGGGAAAGCCTCAGCACCTCTTCAGCAGAAGTGTCTGCAGGCACCACGGTCAGCCGACACCCTCGATCAACCATAAGTCGAAGAATGTTGCGCTTCACACCAAAATCGTAGGCCACAACATGAAACTTAGCTTCTTGCTCCGGTATTCGGTGGCCATTTTCCAGCTCCCAGCTACCTTCCTGCCACAAATAACTTTTTTCAGTCGTCACCACCTTCGCCAGATCCATTCCCTTCAAGCCTGGGAAAGCTTTTGCCATGGCGAGCCCCTCACTTACCCGCTCCTCAACGTCATCACCAGCTAGAATAGTGCCGCGTTGTGCGCCCTTGTCGCGCAATATACGCGTCAGGCGACGCGTATCAATATCGGCTATGGCGACAACACCATGTTGCTGTAAATATTCGGGCAGGGTTTTCTGCATACGCCAACTGCTGGCAAGAAGAGGGAGGTCCCGGATGATAAGTCCCTTTGCCCAGATTTTGGACGACTCTTCATCTTCATCTGTTACACCGGTATTGCCAATATGGGGATAGGTCAAAGTGACAATTTGTTCGGTGTAGGAGGGGTCGGTAAGGATCTCCTGATAACCGGTCATCGCGGTATTAAAAACCACTTCTCCGCAAGTAGCGCCGGTTACGCCAACTGCTCTCCCTTTAAATATACTGCCGTCTTCCAAAACCAATATGGCTGTCTTGTTCAAAGGGCCTCCAAAGACATATTCACACACAAAAGTCAGTCGCCAATCGTAAAAAAGCGAGGCGGCACAACTTGCCCCACCTCGCTTTTTTATAATTTTTGACGCTTATCTTTGTGCAGCACCTTCACGCTGAAGGCTCTGCAAAATCTGCGCTATTCTACGCGAAGACTACGGAGAATGTCCAGAATGAAATGGCCAGATAGCCCTCGGCCAAGCGCTTAGACATCACGAAGCCCGAGAACATCCCGCATATCAAACAAGCCGTTGGCTTTATCCGACAGCCATTTAGATGCCCGAACAGCCCCACTTGCAAAGGTCATCCGGCTGCTTGCTTTGTGAGTAATTTCAACTCGCTCGCCTTCAGCAGCAAATAACACCGTATGATCACCTACAATATCCCCGGCACGAATTGTCTCAAAACCAATGGTTTTACGATCACGCTCGCCTGTTATTCCTTCTCGACCGTAGACAGCGCAAGCTTCTAAATCTCGATCCAGGGCATTGGCCACCACTTCCCCCATGCTTAAGGCTGTCCCCGAGGGCGCATCAATTTTGTGGCGGTGGTGGGCCTCGATGATCTCGATATCCACATCGTCGCCCAGCACTCGCGCTGCAATATCCAACAACTTAAAACACAGATTCACGCCGACGCTCATATTGGACGCAAACATGATGGCGGTACGCTGGGCTGCATCTTCCAATATCTGTTTTTGTGCTGCATCCAGCCCTGTTGTACCAATCACCATTTTTTTACCGTGCTCTGAACAAAAGGCAATATTTTTTACGGTCACTTCCGGGCGGGTGAAGTCGATAAGCACATCAAAGGCATCTTTGATTTCTGCCAGATCATCCACCACCAGTACGCCCAACTTGCCCACGCCAGCCAGTTCGCCAGCATCAGCGCCTAGCAAACTGCTGCCGGAGTGCTCAATAGCGCCGGCCAGGGTGATACCCTCTGCCCCATGAATTGCCTCGATGAGGGTTTTTCCCATGCGCCCGGCAGCGCCCGTTACCGCAACTCGTATCATGTAAATGCACTACCTAATTAAAAAATGTTTTGACGTTATCAAACCAGGATTGTTTTTTCGGCGCATGCTTTGCCTCAACGAGGCTATCGTGAAAAGCGCGCAATAAGTCTTTTTGTTTTTTGTTCAAGTGAACGGGAGTTTCTATTACCACATGACAGATCAGATCCCCAGTTGAACCTCCACGCACTGGCACAACACCCTTTCCTCTTAAGCGAAACAGCTTGCCCGTTTGCGTTTCAGCAGGAACCTTGAGTTTCACACGGCCATCAAGGGTCGGCACTTCAATCTCGCCGCCCAGCGCCGCATCCACAAAACTAATAGGAACATCGCAATAGAGGTGTTTGCCGTCACGCTTGAATAAATGATGCTCTCGTACGGCCACTTGCACATAAAGATCACCCGGCGGCGTTCCGCCAGCGCCGACCTCTCCTTCACCTGCCAATCGAATTCGATCACCGGTATCAACACCAGCGGGAATTTTAACCGAAAGCGTTTTCTCTTCTTCTACCCGACCCCGTCCTCGACAAGAAGAGCAAGGATCACTAATCATCCGGCCTGTGCCGTGACAACGCGGGCAGGTTTGCTGCACAGAGAAAAAACCTTGCTGCATACGAACCTGACCGACTCCGCCACACATACTACACTCTGTAGGCTTAGTACCAGGCTTGGCACCACTGCCATCACAAGTCTTACAGGCCACAAGTGTTGGCACTTTGATCTGCACTTCAGTGCCCTTGACGGCATCCTCAAGCTCAAGCTCGAGGGTATAGCTTAGGTCGGCACCGCGACTTTGCTGTGAACCACGGCGGCGGCCGCCACCGCCACTAAATATATCGCCAAATATGTCGCCAAATATGTCGCCGAAATCACCAGCGCCCCCACCATGACCACCTGCACTGGGGTCAACACCGGCATGGCCAAACTGATCGTAGGCCCCTCGCTTTTGGGCATCTGAAAGGATTTCATAGGCCTCCTTGGCCTCTTTGAACTTGGCTTCCGCCTCCGCATCATCGGGGTTCCGATCAGGGTGGAACTTCATCGCCAGGCGTCGATATGCCTTTTTAAGCTCCGCATCGGAGGCGTCCTTGGCTACACCGAGCACTTCGTAGTAATCACGTTTTGACATGGGGTCTGCGTCTAGTTTGTTAATTGGGTACGTTAAAAACAACAAAAGCGCGAGAGTAATCCCGCGCTTTTATTGGGCTGAAAAATAGCGCGAAGAAGCTAGTCTTTCACTTCTTCAAACTCGGCATCAACTGCGTCATCCTGGCTTGCTTCGCCCGCATCACCTTTAGGTGCTTCTGCTTCGGCCTGAGCGGCCTGTTCCGCATACATCTTTTGGGCCAAACCGGAAGTGGCCTCAGTCAGGGCGGCAGTTTTCGCTTGAATCTCCTCAAGATTATCGCCTTTAAGGGCTTCTTCAAGATCGGCTACCGCTTTTTCAATGGCTTCTTTTTCTTCCTCAGTGGCTTTGTCACCCGCTTCATCAAGGGTTTTGCGTGTAGCATGAATCAAACCATCTGCTTGGTTGCGCACTTCCACCAGCTCACCAAACTTCTTATCCGCTTCGGCGTTGGCTTCAGCATCCTGCATCATTTGCTCAACTTCGTCGTCCGATAAACCTGAAGATGCTTTGATGACAATGGATTGCTCTTTTCCGGTTGCCTTATCTTTAGCAGATACATTAAGAATGCCGTTGGCATCAATATCGAAGGCTACTTCAATTTGCGGTATACCCCGTGCGGCCGGAGGAATATCGGCCAGATCAAAACGCCCCAAAGATTTGTTGCCAGCTGCCTGTTTACGCTCACCCTGCAAAACATGCACGGTAACAGCGCTCTGGTTATCATCCGCTGTGGAAAACACTTGTGCTGCTTTCGTGGGGATGGTGGTATTACGCTCGACCAAAGCAGTCATCACGCCACCCATGGTTTCAATACCCAAAGTAAGCGGTGTTACATCCAGAAGCAGAACATCTTTTACATCACCAGACAATACACCCGCCTGAATCGCTGCACCCATCGCAACGGCTTCATCAGGGTTTACATCTTTGCGCGGCTCTTTGCCAAAAAAAGTCTTCACCTTCTCCTGCACCATTGGCATACGAGTTTGACCACCCACCAGAATAACTTCGTTAATATCTGATGGAGACAGGCCCGCATCTTTTAATGCTTTTTCACAAGGGGCGAGAGTGTTTTTCACCAAGTCTTCAACCAAGGACTCAAGTTTGGCGCGAGTGATTTTAATATTTAGATGCTTAGGCCCACTGGCATCAGCAGTAATATAAGGAAGATTGACTTCCGTCTGCTGACTTGAGGACAGTTCAATTTTGGCTTTTTCGGCGCCTTCTTTTAATCTCTGTAGCGCCAAGGGGTCGCTGTGTAAATCAATACCACTTTCTTTTTTGAATTCAGCAGCTAGATATTCAATTAACTTAAGATCAAAATCTTCACCACCTAGAAAGGTGTCTCCATTGGTAGCTAACACTTCAAACTGGTGCTCGCCGTCTACATCAGCAATTTCAATAATGGAAACGTCGAAAGTACCACCACCAAGGTCATAAACAGCGATAACGCTGTCGCCACGATTTTTGTCCATGCCGTAGGCTAGCGCGGCCGCAGTTGGCTCGTTGATAATACGTTTGACATCCAGGCCCGCAATGCGGCCGGCGTCTTTAGTGGCCTGGCGCTGGGAGTCGTTGAAATAAGCCGGTACGGTGATAACCGCTTCCGCTACCGATTCGCCAAGGAAGTCCTCAGCAGTTTTTTTCATTTTTTTGAGGATTTGAGCTGAAATTTGGGGAGGTGCCATTTTTTCGCCTTTTGCCTCTACCCAGGCATCACCGTTTTCAGCTGCAGCAATGCTATAAGGCACCATCTTGATGTCTTTCTGCACAACCTTATCGGTAAACTTACGCCCGATAAGCCGCTTGATGGCAAACAAGGTATCCTGCGGGTTAGTGACCGCCTGGCGCTTGGCAGATTGACCTACCAGTATTTCACTATCATCAGCATACGCAATGATGGAGGGAGTAGTACGGTCACCTTCACTGTTTTCAATCACCCGCGCACCATCACTTTCTAGTATCGCGACACAGGAGTTTGTGGTTCCTAAATCAATGCCTATGATCTTACTCATTCTATAGTTCTCCAAATTTCAATTCTTGAGCCCCATCATTGCTGCATTGCAAAAGTGGGTCGTTAAGTCTGTTTGAATTAGATATTGCGCCGAATACCGCTCTTTCAAGACGATACAGGGCATTTTTTCTTTCTTATAAAGGCCTCTAAGCTAGATTACGCTGGGGCCTTGGACACTACCACCATGGCAGGGCGCACCAGGCGTCCGCTTAAGGTGTATCCCTTTTGCATAACGGCCATTACGGTATTCGGTTCGCAGTCACCACTCTCCTGCATGGACATAGCTTGGTGCAGCGCGGGGTCGAAGGGCTCACCTTCTGGACTCACCACTTCAAGGTTGTGCTTGACCAGCACATCCTCAAACATTTTCAAGGTAAGCACGACGCCTTCCTTGTAGGCTTTAACTTGCTCATTCTCCTCATCAACAGCGATTGCAAGCCCACGCTCAAGGCTATCGATAACGGGAAGCAAATCATTTGCGAAACGTTCTAAGGCAAACTTGCGCGCATTAGAGACGTCGTTGTCAGCACGGCGCTTGATATTCTGCTCTTCTGCTTTTGCACGCAGAACCGTTTCTTTTTGATCGTCAACTTGTTCTTCAAGCACTAGAAGCCTTGCTTTCAAGGACTCGATGTCGTCAGCAGGCAGCTCTGTGCTTTCATCCACCATTTGATCTTCTGCTGCCGCAACATCTTCCAGCTCTGCACTACCTTTTTCTTCACTTGTCATATTAAATTTCCCGCTTAATCAAACATTCAGCCAGCAGGCCTGACTGGGTAAATAATTACAGTGCGGACAATATGGGGATTAAGAAAACTGATTCAAGGCCGTGCTGAGAATTTTTGCTGCGGGGATCTTTCAGGGAAGCCTGTCACGTTCATTGGGGTAATTCAGAGACTAAGGAAGGGGAAGGCATAATACAAAATGAAAAAATTCTATTTATTTTAATGACAGAATATCAAATAATTCCCAGCTCAAGAGGCGACGCAGCAAGGATAAGCATGTTAACCCAACTTAAAATCAGCGATTTTGCCATCGTAAAAAGCCTGGAGCTGAACTATACAGAAGGGCTTACCGTTATTACCGGAGAAACCGGTGCGGGCAAATCCATCATGGTGGATGCACTGGCACTTGCTTTAGGAGACAGAACAGACCCAGGCATCGTGCGCCATGGAGAAAAACGCGCCGAAGTGGTGGCGACATTCGACTGTAGCACAAACCCAGACGCACAAAACTGGCTTGAGGCGCATGAGCTGGATCGAGACGGGGAATGTATTTTACGTCGCACCATCGGTGCAGAAGGGCGATCTCGTGCTTATATCAATGGCACACCAACAACAGCCCAGTCTCTCAAAGCTTTATCTGAATTTCTGGTGAATATACACGGTCAACATGAACATCAAACCTTATTGCAACGCGATACACAGCGCAACCTACTGGATCATTTTGCATCGCTTCAAGCCCAGGTCCTTAAACTAAAGCAGCGATTCAAAGAGTGGCAGGGCAGTAAATTTGCACTCCAAGAGTTAAAAGAAAAATCCCGCCAATTCACTGAGCGCCACGAGCTGCTAAGTTACCACGTAAAAGAACTCGATGAGCTGGCCTTACAGGAGGGGGAGCTAAACCAGATGGAACAGGAACATCGACGCCTTGCCAATGTGGAGCAGATTCAACAAAGCAGCCATAGCGCACTGCAATTTCTCAAGGAGAATGAGCAGGGTAATGTCCAACAACTTCTCCATTCTGCCAAGCGCGAGCTAAATAATATCCCCCCTGGCGATACCAGTCTCGCTACTTTACAGGGGCTACTTGAATCCATCAGCGTTCAACTTGAAGAAGCCACTTACGACCTCGACGACTACCTGTCAAACCTAGAAAACAACCCCGAGCGCTTACAACTCCTAGATGAACGCATCGGCCTATGCCACCAACTCGCTCGCAAACATCGCCTGCCTGTGCAAGAGCTTAGAAGCCTCCATCTTGATTTAAAACAAGAGCTTAAAGAGCTAAGCGGCTGT
Organism: Gammaproteobacteria bacterium UBA3067; assembly: GCA_002366835.1. Taxonomy (GTDB): domain Bacteria; phylum Pseudomonadota; class Gammaproteobacteria; order Pseudomonadales; family UBA3067; genus UBA3067. Next base: position 13,531 of record DFBZ01000042.1, on the reverse strand, counting down.
GATGCTCGCATACAATCTTTGATGGATGAAGAGCGGAATCAACAAGTTCGTTACCATAAGCTGGCGCAAAAAATCAGCAAGGTTCGCACTAAATTTGCCGTACAACTTGAGCACGCCATCAATAAGCGCCTGACAGAACTAGGCATGGCCGGTGCAGCACTCGCTGTCAGTATAAATAAGCAACACGAACAAGCCAGTGCCCATGGTTACGAACAGGTGGAGTTTCTCGTCTCCACCAACCCCGGACAACCTCCAAAAGCACTGAGCAAAGTCGCCTCTGGTGGAGAGCTATCCCGTATCAGCCTAGCAATCCAGGCTATTTGTGCCGAAAAGTACGCCACGCCAACACTGATTTTTGATGAAGTGGATGTGGGAATAGGGGGCTCAACAGCAAATGTCGTTGGGCAAATGTTACGGAAGCTGGGGCACAGCGCACAAGTGCTTTGCGTCACCCACCAAGCGCAGGTTGCCTCCCAAGCGCACCACCATTACAGCGTACGAAAAGTAAGCGAGGGTAGCAACATTCGCACAGAAGTTATCAAGCTGAATGGGGACGGAAAAGTCAGCGAAATAGCTCGTATGCTTGGGGGAGGTGCCGCTTCGCCTGAATCGCTGGAGCATGCCAAAGCGATGCTCGGGACCTAGCCTCAGGTAGAGCTGAGGCTTTTCTGGCAGTCTGCGCACTCACCGTATAAATAATGACTGTGGTTTTTTAAGGTATAACCCATACCTTTAGCCACTTCACGCTGCCGCTGTTCTATAAATTCGTCATGAAACTCTTCTACTTTGCCGCAGCTCACACATACAATATGGTCATGGTGGTGCTCTTCAGCAAGCTCAAAAACCGAATGCCCACCTTCAAAGTGATGACGTACCACCAAGCCGGCGGTTTCGAACTGGGTCAACACACGATAAACCGTGGCTAGCCCCACGTCTTCTCCTGTCTCCAGAAGTAATTTATACACATCTTCAGCGCTATGATGCCTATCCTCCGTGTCGCGCAAAGCTTGCAGCACCTTGACTCGCGGCAGGGTAACTTTCAAGCCTGCTTTTTTTAGATCCTCTTTGGGGATAGACATGCTAATCAAATTCCTCTTAGCGACAATGGAGCTTATGGAGTATTATTGCGTATATTCGATGCCACAATAATTGGAATTCTACCTTGTTACGCCAAATCAGAATAGTTCTTATTTTCGTTTCCGCCACACTGCTCAGTAGCTGCGGCCTGTTTCCAGAGCCTTATAAAATTGATATCGCCCAAGGTAATAAATTTGATAAGGAGCAAATAAAACAAATCAAACTCGGCATGACGGAACGCCAAGTTAAGTACCTCTTGGGCTCACCGATGATTCAGGATATTTTCCATGCAGACCGCTGGGATTATGTTTATAGCTTCAAGCCGGGCAAGGGTGAGGTGCAAAAGAAACACCTGCGGCTATTTTTTGAGCAAGGCGTGCTGCAGAGAATTGAAACTCCCATTCCAGAACCGGCAGACACCACACCGACAAAGGAAGCCTCAAGTAGCTGATCAGCTTTCTTTTCCAGCTTTGAGCTTCTCGGCGCGCCGCTTTCTTGCTTCTTTCGGATCGGCGACCAAGGGGCGGTAAATCTCTATCCGATCACCCGCTTTGAGCACCCTGCTTTCGGGTGTTTTTTCGACCTTTCCAAATATGCCCAAGCTTAAATTTCCCATATCAATCTCGGGGAAAGCTTCGCAGATTCCAGATGACTTCACGGCTTCCTCCATCGTGCAACCTTCATCTACCCGAAGCGGCAGAATCAGCTGTCGTACAGCGGTCGCATAAGCAACTTCTATTTGAATGGTCTTAGCGTTTGCCATAAAGCTGAACGATTCTCATGTGAAAGCGATCAACGGCTTCATTAGCCGCCTTACTCAAAGCAGTTTTTGCGGCAAGTTTTGCATAACGGCCTTTAGGGGTGAAACTAAGGGTACAGACCGCTTTACTGGCTTGATCACCTAGGGGGATAAAGTCCCAGCTGCCTGATAGATGAGTAAAAGGGCCATCCACAAAACATATCTCAATGCGTTCAGCGAATGTTATTCGATTGCGCGTCGTTAAGGTTTTAGTAAAACCCATGGCCCTAAAAGAGATACTCGCCAGCATTTCTTGCTCGCTCTGCTCATGTACCGCACCCTCTGTACAACTGGGTACGAATAGGGGGTAAGACTCAACATCGTTAACAACCCGAAAAACTTCCTCCGCCGTATAACTAACCAAAACGGATCTTGTTACCTCTGGCATTCATTTCACCTTATTTTACAAGGGCTAGGTGCATCATTCCTTGATATTCTTTGGCGTCGCGCCTTCGCTACGCCTTTCGCCCCTTCCACCATAGCTGGGAAACATCCCGATTCCCGGTGCCACCTTCAGTTATATTTAAGCCCACCACTCTACCGCTTTTGCTGCACCGGCTCCAGTTTTTTACCCAGCCCTTCGCTTTTCCTTTAATTCGCGACATCCATCACAAGCGCCAGAGTGCTTACTCTGCGACAGCTCTCAACGCAGCGTATCATTTTGCCAAAAATGCCCCACTTCCAGCGAATACCCCCATCTAACCTGACTACTCAAGTATTCAAAATAGTCTTGTAGGCAGGGAAACCGGCGAGTATCGAACCATAGGATGAGCAGTTATGAAGATGATACCGAACTGGATAAAAAGCGTAACACCCACCCTCAGCTTGACTTTATTAATAAGCGACTGAGGGCTATCTTTTTAACCAATAGCAGTATCAGTGCGCAGGTTTCGCTACACAAGAGTGCCAGATAAGTATGAATGCGGACGCCAGGGTAAGCGCCGTTTTTGTAGAAGCCAGCACACAACTCGGCAATATTTCAGTTGCCTGGCAAGAGCCTACAGAGCGCGAAGATGGTAGTACTTTAACCAGCGGCGAAATCCAACAATACGCTATCTATTACCGAGAAAACCAGAGAGATCCCTATGCAGGCGCGGAACGTATTACGGTTGGGGGCGATGGAAGTGGCTCAGCTCCCACTGTACTAATGATAAATAACCTGGAGGTGGGGAAAAGCTACTACCTTGCCGGTATAACAATCGATACCAATGGCATTTTCAGTCAACTTTCAAATGAAATCGTGAAGGTTGTTTATTAAGCGCGATGGTTATTTTCAGGCGCTAACAACTGGCGCCCGAGGTGACACTGCTTGAGAGCAAAAGGCCTCACTTCAGTATTTCCACCTGCAGCACACTGTCTTTCAAACCCACTACTTTTACGGATGCTCCTTCCTGGGCGTCAGGGCCTTCAACCACCCAATGGGCGTCACCTATCAGCAACTTTCCGCGACCACTACGAATTGCTTCCGTTAAGAAATAGGTGTGGCCAATGTAATCTCGCCCCAGGTGATGCGGCTGCAAGCTTCTACAAGCTATTGATTTGGCTTTACTGCGACAATAAAGCCACCACATAAAAATACTGACCACCACCCCAATGGAAAAAAATGTCAACTGGGTTTTCCAGCTTAAATGGGGGCTCATTAATACGATGATGCCCACCACTCCCGCCGCGATCCCAAACCACAGGAAAAATGCGGCGCTGAAAAACACCTCTAAAATTAATAGCAGCAGCGCCAAGACAAACCAGTCCCAGCAGCTCAAACCATTCAGAAACTCCAGTAGTACAGGCCACATCTTTCTTTCTCTTATCCGTGATTCTTATTACAGGCACATCAGTTGTGAATCGAAAAGGCCGGTGCGACCCGCATAACTTCCTCTATGCTGGTCAACCCTGCGGCAACTTTCTGCGCACCACTTAAGCGCAGAGATAACATGCCTTCCTTGTACGCCTGCTTGCGCAGATTAACGATATTACAATTTTGACCGATTTGCCGTTTAAAGGTTTCGGTGAAGGGAAGAATCTCATAAACACCAGACCGGCCTAAGTAGCCGGTTTCCCGGCACTCAATGCAACCCTTTGCATGGAAAACTTTTTCTGGGGGCGCAGATTTCCAGGGCTTGGTTAAGCTGGCCCAAGCTTCCTCGTTAAGAGGCCCTTCTTGTTTGCAGTGGGGACAAAAAGTACGCACCAAACGTTGCGCCATAATGCCAAGCACCGTAGAAGCCACCAAGTAAGGCGGCACGCCCAAATCCAGCAGCCGTGTTACTGCGGCGGGGGCATCATTGGTATGCAGGGTGGAAATCACCATGTGTCCCGTTAGCGCTGCTTGAATGGCCATATTAGCCGTTTCCAGATCCCTGATTTCTCCCACCATAATAATATCTGGATCTTGGCGCATTAAAGCCCGCAAGCCCGAAGCAAAATCCAGCTCGATATTATTTTGCACCTGCATCTGATTAAAGCTCGGCTCGACCATTTCAATGGGGTCTTCGACGGTACACACGTTCACCTCTGGGGTGGCAAGTTGCTTTAAGGTGGAATAAAGCGTTGTCGTTTTACCAGAACCCGTCGGCCCCGTCACCAGCACAATGCCACTTGTCTGATGCACCAAGTTCAACCATTTTTGGTAGTCGTCGCGGCTAAGGCCCATTTCCTGATAACTTCGTAGCAGAACATCAGGGTCAAAAATACGCATCACCAGTTTTTCGCCAAATGCCGTGGGCAGAGTTGCCAGACGCAGCTCTACTTCGCTGCCCGCAGGCGTACGTGTTTTGATACGGCCATCCTGTGGCCGACGTTTTTCAGCAACATTCATTCGGCCGAGAATTTTGATCCGACTAGAGACAGCCACCATAACGTTTGCCGGAAACTCGTTAACATCATGAAGAACACCATCAATGCGGAAGCGCACCCGACCACTGTCTCGCCGTGGCTCAAGATGAATGTCACTGGCCCGCTGCTCGAAGGCATATTGCAATAGCCAATCCACAATGCTGACAACGTGCTGATCATTGGCCTCAAGGGAACTTAGCTTTCCCAACTCCAGCAGCTGCTCAAAGTTCGCCGCACCCGAGCCGCCGGACTGCTCATGCTTATGGGCGCCACTGACTGATCGCGCCAGATTATAAAATTCGACGCTATAACGGGCATAGTCCTCAGGGTTCAGCACAACACGGCGAATGCCCTTTCCTTTTAGGGTTTGCTTTAAATCCGGCTCCCAGGCCTTAAGGAAAGGTTGTGTACTGCCAATTTCCACATAGTCCGGCCCTACTTCTGTGGCCAATATCTGGTGACGCTGAGCAAAGGCATAGGACATCACCCCAGTGATGGCTGGAATATTCATTTTCAGGGGATCAATTTGAAATTCAGGCTGCTGGGCCTTGCTGGCCAACCAGGTGGTTAGCACCTTAGCACTCAGGCTTGTACCCTTATTACTTAAATTATCAACATTTAGCCTTGCAAGCACCTGAATAGGATGGAGCTTGTCGTCTCTCTGATCTCCTTGGGAGGCCCTACACAAGGTCACATCCTCTTCGCTAATAATGCTTTCACGCAGTAGCCTCTCAAGCAACCAAGGCAACTCAATGCGCATATCCGCTGGGAATAACTCTATGGCTTGAGCCATCAATGGTGCATCCTTTACAGTAGCTTCAGTGAGAACACATATTTGAATGTTCTCAAAAGCTTATTTGAGGGGCCTTTGCGCGAAAGGTCATTTTCCTCCCATTCAAAGGCCACGTTAAATAAAAATTACAGCATTTGTGTTGCATGTTTGCACTGACAAACTTATTCTCTTAAGGAATATGCTTATAACCACGAAAAGCTGGGTCACCCCATGAATAATGAAATGAGTTTCCAACAAAGGTCCCTTTTCCAACAGGGTTATCAAAGTTATACCACGGAAGAGCTAAAGCAGCTGGAGTGGGGCTTACGCTTTACACCCAGCGCATGCACCTCCCTCACTATTCTCGCCCTAATTATGCAATGGCCACTTCTGGCATTTGTTGTTTCCGGGCTGGGCATTTGGGCATTCTTTTTTCCCGCTGCACATCCCATGGATTTGCTCTATAACCAGCTGATTCGCAAACCTTTTGGCGCGGTTGCGTTGCCACCAAACCCTCTACAGCGGCGCATGGCCTGTTTATCTGCCGGCATATTAAACTTTGTCATTGGTCTATTATTTCTCGCCAGCATGAGCAATGCTGCCTACGCCGTTGGCCTGATGCTGGTCACTTTGCAGCTTATCGTTATTACTAGCCATTTTTGCGTCCTTTCATGGGTATACGAAGGCATTATGCGCTTGCTGGGTCGCTGGGAAGTCCCGCTTAGCGTGGAAGAAACCAAGAACCTCCTCCAGAAAGGAGCACAAATTATTGACGTGCGATCCGAGCTGGAGTTTTCAAAAGGCCATTTGGAAAACGCGATTAATATACCAGTTGATACCATCGAAAATCAGGCCTCCGAACTCAGCGACAAAACAATACTGGTATGCTGTGCCAGCGGCATGAGGAGCCAAATTGCACACCATAAGCTAAGCCAGGCGGGTGTGCAGAATGTCTATGATATCGGCTCAATTAACGCGCTAAAAACCAACATCCCCATGTCCAACTAAAACATAAGCCTCCTTTTTTATACAAAAGAGCAAAGCGACTAGCTCTGCTCTTTTGTCTTTTGACGTCTAAAAACTTGATCCCCTCCGCGCATTTCGATGTAATAGCCGCCCTAAAGCACTCCCGTCATACCGCTGAAACAATCAGTTAGACACAAAATAGAACAAAGATTGTCTTAGCAGCAAGACGGATCACTGCCCATACTATAGCTTGGTACTAACGGGTAAGGTCTAGATTTTACATTGAACAATAGAAAACCACTGCATCAGGATGCCACATCCCCCTGGCTATTAAATTGCACTAAAGGGGCCCACTCCCCCAGACTTCGCCTAATTTGCTTCCCCTTCGCGGGCGGCAGCGCGAACACCTATCGGCCTTGGGCTGATAAATTACCTAAGGATGTCGAGCTGCTTGCAGTACAGCTTCCGGGTCGTGGCACCCGATTCAATGAACCCTGCATAGCTGAACTACCCGAGCTAATAAAACAACTTGTGGCCGCTATTAAGCCCTTTATGCAAATGCCCTGTGTATTCTTTGGTCATAGCATGGGGGCCATCATCGCCTACGAGCTTTGTGTCGCACTAAATAGGCAGCATGAAAAATTGCCCAAGTTACTCATGCTCTCGGCCTGCAGCGCGCCTCAGCTGGCACAACAAAATGAAGCACTTCACAACCTACCCACTAAAAAGTTCTGGCAAGAGGTCGCAGCCATCAATGGCACCCAGAGTGAAATACTCAATAACTCTGAATTATTGGATCTGCTGGAACCAAGCCTACGTGCAGATTTCAAAATCGTTTATGATTGGCGGCAGCGAAGCATAGAAAATCGTCCTCCATCTGTTCCCGTTGCCATGGAAATATTTGGCGGCCGTGAAGATTCATCCGTGAGTCTGGAACAGATAAACGGCTGGAAGAACTATTCGCAACTAGGTACTAATACCCATCGTTTTGATGGCGACCATTTTTTTATAACTCATGCAGGGAATGCGTTTTTTAGCGTTTTATCCGTCTTACTTGCTGCCACTGGTTAACATATATGAAGTTATCATCCATTCTTACAAAATATAAATTGAAAGTAGTCCTGCCCCTCGCTCTTATTGTCGGTAGCATTGTAATTGCCATTTTGTTGGTACTATTTAAACCACAAGCAGAAAAGCGCAGCTCCCAGCCAAAATTACCCGTTGTCACCGTCAAAAAAGTTCATTCAGAAACTGTAAAAATTCCCGTATTCAGCCGTGGAACTATTAAAGCAGGCACGGACATTATTCTTACCTCAGAGGTCCAGGGTAGGGTGCAGTCAATTTCTAAAAATCTCACTGCAGGTGGTTTTTTCAAAAAAGGCGAAGTGCTACTTAAAGTAGACCCTGTCAATTACGAGCTCGATCTGGCAAAAGTAAAATCTCAGGTATCCAAAGCCGAACTAAATCTTGCCCGAGTAAAGGCAGATGTTCGTACTAATCGCTTAGGAAAAACAAGAGTTGGCCTAGCTCGTGTTGCTGAGGCCAAAGCGCAACTTAAAGCCGCACAGGCAGACACGGAGCGCGTTAAAATTCTTTTGGCAAAGACGGAGGTGCGGGCGCCCTTTTCCGGACGCGTTCTCGATAAAATGGTGGGCACGGGGCAATATATTTCTCCCGGCATGCAGTTGGGCAGAATTTTCGCCACCAAAAATGCAGAGATTCATTTACCTCTTTCTGATACTCAAATCGCGCTAATAGACGTGCCTTATCGTGGCAATAAAAATTCGGAAGCAAGCCCTCTCGTTCGCTTGGAAGCTTCATACGGAGAAACATCTTTTTATTGGCTAGGTCGCATTATTGGCACCGAAGGCGGTATAAATGCTCGAAACCGTTTAATGTATTTAATTGCTGATATCGAAGATCCTTTTGCCGACGATCCTGCACAACCAAAACGCCCCCCATTAACGGTGGGCAAATTTGTTGAAGCAGAAATAGAAGGGTCAAAGTTCGACAACATTTTTGTTGTACCCCGCGAAGCGATTCGCAACAGCAACCAGGTACTTACGGTAGATAAAAATCAGCGCCTTCATATCCGTGAAGTGAGCATCCTGTATCGTGGAAAAAACAACATCTATATTAAAAAGGGTTTAAATGAAAATGATCACATTGTTATGACACCACTCGATGTAGTGGTTGAGGGTATGCGCGTATTGTTGTCAGACTCACAACAAATGGAGTTTGCAAGCACAAGCATAGAAAAAGATGATTCTCTCAAAGTTGGCACCCGCCTGTTAAAGTCTGACGAAACCGAAAGAATTATTTCCACGGGTACAGATAAAAAACGCACCATTCATATTAAAGAAGCTCTTCCGCCCGAACCGCTGCCCGAGCAATAAGGAAACGCGTTATGAATCGAGTTATTGCTTGGTTTGCAGAAAATAGTGTTGCTGCCAATTTAATTATGATGTTAATTATTTTTGGTGGCATGTTATCGCTACCGAATATGCGTAAAGAAATCGTTCCCGATGTTTCTCTGGAAATGATTGTTATCACCATTCCTTATCCTGGCGCCTCGCCTACCGAGGTAGAAAAGGCGGTGCTTACCCGCGTAGAGTCCGCTATTTTTGACCTAGAGGGTTTACAAAGTATTCAAAGCACTGCCGCTGAGAACCAGGCCATCATCCGCGCAAAAGTGGATTTTGGTTATGATGTTAAAGAAACACTAGGAAAAATTAAGGTTCGCGTAGAGGGCATTGGTAGCTTTCCAAAAGATGTGGGCAAGCCATTAATTCAGGAAGTAGCCATTCGCAACCTGGTCAGCAAAATGATCATTGCCGGCCCAGCGGATGAACGCTCACTTAAAAAATTAGCGGAAAAAATTCGCGAAGATTTACTGGAAAAAGAAGAAATCACCCAAGTGGAGATTTCTGATGTCAGATCTGATGAAATTTCCATTGAGCTTTCTGAGTCATCCATGCAACGCTACGGGTTAAGTTTTGCGGAAGTTGTTCACGTCATTCAAACCTCATCCCTCAACTCGTCAGGGGGACAGCTCCATAGTCAAAGCGGTAAAGTTTCCCTGGGAATTCAAGGGAAAGCCACTAGTGGCGCTGACTATGAAGAGATCGTACTGCGCTCTGATGAAGACGGTGGACGAATACTGCTAAAAGATGTTGCCACAATAATAGATGGCATAAAAAGATCCAGCACCCAGAGTCGTTTTAATGGCGAATCAGCCGTTTCTCTTAAAATTTTTCGCGTCGGGAAACAAAATATACTGACTATTTCCGATACTTTAGAAGCTTATATAGAAAACCCAGAAACCTATTTGCCCGATGGGATTAGCCTGCACATTTGGAATGATAGCTCCAAATACTTTCGTAGTAGAATTGACTTGCTTATCAATAATGCCATCAGCGGCTTCTTTCTTCTCTTTGCCATTTTATTATTATTTTTGCGCTTTAAACTTTCTTTCTGGACCAGCATGGGAATCCCCACTGCCTTTTTCGGCGCTTTCTGGGTCCTGCCCCTATTCGATGGTTCCATCAACATGATTTCCATGTTTGCCTTTATTTTAGTCCTCGGCATTGTGGTGGATGATGCAGTGATTGTTGGCGAGAATATATTTAGCCATAACCGGCGCGGTATTCTCGGTTTAGAAGGAGCGATTAAAGGCGCACAGGATGTCGCCAAGCCGGTTTTTTATGCTGTCGTTACCACCATGGTGGCCTTTGCGCCGCTTATCTTTTTGCCCGGCCCTGAGGGTAAACTGATTCGCCTGATTCCCATCGTGGTGATGTGTACGCTGGCATTTTCCTTGGTGGAATCCTTGCTTATTTTGCCGTCCCACCTTGCTGGTACAAAACAGCTTAAAAGAGTCGAAGACGGCCGCTTTCAGTGGTTTGGGCGCATTCAAACCAAATTTTCTGAAGGCCTGGAAAACTTTGTTCGCCACCGCTTTCGCCCCTTTTTGGAAGTGGTACTGCGCTGGCGCTACGCTTCCCTCGCGGCATTTTTTGCATTATTCATTATTGCTATGGCTATTGTGGGCGGCGGCTGGACCAAGGTGCGCTTTTTCTCAGAGATAGAAGGGGATCTGGCCATTGCCACAATCAACTTCGCACGCAGCACCCAAAACCATGTTACGGAAGAGGCGGTGCAACGCGTTGAGAAGGCGGCCAAACTGGTAGGCGAAGAGTTGTTGCAAAAAACCGGCGAGCGTCAGGTTCACAATATATTCTCAACCAGTGGAAAAGGCGGGGACCACAAAGGGCAGGTTGTTATTGAATTGGCACCGTCCGAAACACGGAAGATATCCGGTGATCAGGTTTCGCAACTCTGGCGAGAAAAAATTGGTTCGATTCCCGATATCGTCAGTCTCGATATAAACCATACCTTGAACAGCCCTGGGCCTAGCATCGATATTCAGCTTTATTCACAAGATCTTTCTATGCTCAAAATCGCCTCTGATGATCTCAAAAAAACCTTGGCGGAGTATCCTGGCGTTTACGAAATACACGACTCTTTCCAAAGAGGGAAGCAGGAAATTAATCTCAGCATGCGCCCGGCAGGCAGGGATCTAGGGCTCAACCTTAGCGACTTGGCCAAACAGGTTCGGCAAGCCTTTCACGGCACCGTTGTGCAGACGGTGCAAAGGGGTGAGGATGAAGTCAAGGTGATCGTTCGCCTGCCCGAAGAAGAACGTAATTCACTGTGGCATTTAGAGAACATGCATATTCGCCTGCAGGATAACACCACCACCCCGCTGCTCACTGTAGCCGAAGTGGAATATGGCAGTGGGCCAGCAGAAATCAAACGCAGTGATAGGAAACGTATTATCCGGGTTCAGGCACGCGTTGATGAGTCGCTGAGCAATGAGGGAGCCGTTATGGTTTCACTCAAAAACAACTTCTTAAACACGGTAAAACAAAACTACCCAGGTGTACGCTGGGGCCTGGCGGGCATGCAAAAAAACAAAAAGGACGCAATTGAATATCTCATCACCTCCTTTTCATTAGCCTTGGCGATTATGTATATGCTGATGGCCTCTCTTTTTAGATCTTATACTCAGCCTTTAATGATCATGTTTGCCATTCCCTTTGGCCTAATTGGAGCGCTTGGCGGGCATTTGTTAATGGGCGTTGAGATTACCATTTGGTCTCTGGTGGGAATGGTGGCCGTCAGCGGCGTTGTGGTGAATGACACCCTGGTTCTGGTTGATTATATTAACCGTAATCGTATTGCCGGAGTGCCTCTGGATATTGCGATCCGTGAGGCGGGTGCCGCACGATTTCGCCCCATCATGCTCACCTCTTTAACCACTTTTGCGGGCTTAACACCGCTGATGCTGGAACAAAGTTTACAAGCCCAATTTATGGTTCCGATGGCCATTTCCCTCGCCTTTGGGGTAATGTTTGCCACCGTTGTCAGCTTAATTTTGGTTCCCTCCATCTATTTCATTCTTGATGATATAAAAGCGGCAGTGGGTATGAAGGGGAGCGCTCATTTTGTCAACGCGCAGGAAGCGACTCAGCCCACAGAAGAGCTTGCCCTGGTCACAGAGCCCGCCCCCCCAGTTGGACGAAAAACGATGAAGTGGCACATCGGTCTGGATGATGCCTACAACGAGGGTTATAAAGCAGGTTTGGCCGGTAAGAATATTCGCAAATGCCCCTACGAGGATGATGCATTACAGGCAAGCTGGGAGGCGGGCTGGGATGATGGCAAGGAAAAGTATGAGAGATAAGCCTACTTCAACCTAGAAACCGCAATTGGACTCGCTTGAAAGTGCGCTTATTGGGTGAAGAGGCGGACTCACCCAACAGATGAAAACTCTATTTTTAGAATAACTTATATAGGTCATCTCTAAAAATTAGAATATTTATTCGAGAGTAAGGAAGCTCCGCACGGAAACCCGCACGACTCCATGGATGGAGGAGGTAGAGCGACGCAGGAAGCCAAAGCCGAGTGTAGAAGGGCTACATGAGGAGTTGAGTACGGAGCTAACGCCGCTATCGGGTAAAAAGGCAATTTTTAGAGGTATCCTATAGCAGTGTAAACTGCAATTGGGGTACGACATTCTGCATGAGCTTCGGAATATTCCATTCTCTTCGTGAAGCAGGCTTTCTACTTCATCCAGAATAAACCCGAGCTGTCCTTAGCCAGCAGGCGGAAAATACACTCGAAAGCTTGTTCCTTGTCCGACAGAGCTTTCAAGAGCGATATGGCCACCCAGTTCGTGCGCTATACGGTGAACCGTTGCCAGACCAATACCTGTACCGTTTTCTTCTTCCTTGGTGGTAAAAAAAGGCTCGAATATTTGTTGTTGTAGCGCTTCAGAAATACCGGGGCCGCTGTCTTTAACTTCCAGTACCACCCAAGCGCCGTTTAGCTTTGCCATGCAAGTGGCACAATCCTCTGACGCAGATTCCAATTCATACAAGCGAATAGTAATCTGCCCTTTATTATCCATAGCGTCCCGCGCATTAACGCAGAGATTACTTAACACTTGGTGGAGCAATACAGGGTCTATTAAAACAGCTGAGCATGCCTCGTCCAAATCACAGGATATCTCCACGCTCGATGGCACGGCTCCCCAAATTATGGGAATCGCCTTTCCTATCAGGGGTGCCAACTTGAAGGCAGCGGCATTGGGTGTTTCTTTGCGACCATAACGCATTAACCGCTGCACCAGCTCCCGTGCTCGCTCGCCAGAATTGGCCATTTGATCCACATAGTGATGCAGCTGGGAGTGAGGGAGATGTTTCATTTCGCTATTCGCTAAATCTGCGTAACCGAGTATCGAAACCAGAATGTTATTAAAATCATGAGCGATACCAGCGCTGAGTAAACCCAGGGCTTCCAGTTTCTCTGCTTGTTGCAGCTTTCTTACCATCGACAGGCGTTCTGTTTCTACCTGTTTTTTGTCACCAATATCAACAATTGTGCCGGCAATGCGCAGGGCTTTTCCATACGCGTCCCGCTGCATGACTTTGCCCCTGCCTAGTACCCAAACCCACTGGCCTGATTTATGTTTCAGGCGATACTCTTGTTCAAAAACTGGCGATATACCAAGCAGAACCTCC
>DFBZ01000129.1:3751-6330 GCA_002366835.1 Gammaproteobacteria bacterium UBA3067 | reverse complement strand
GGCCCAAGGCGTAAGTGAAAACACTGACCTCAGTATCAAAGGGGTCAGAGTAATTGATGTTTCGGATTAATCTGTTTAGACTGCCTTAAAACAGACTAAAGTGGAAAATTAATGGCTCGACTACCAAGGCTTAATCTACCGGGTGTCCCTCAACACCTTATTCAACGTGGAAATAACGGACAAGTTAGTTTCTTTAGCGACAAAGACTATGCTGTTTATCTGGATAAGCTCAAACTGTACAGCAAAAAATACAGCGTCGCTGTTCATAGTTATGTATTAATGACAAATCATGTTCATTTGCTAGTGACACCAGAAACGGAGCAAGGTGTTAGTCAAATGATGCAGTCTCTGGGGCGTTGCTATGTTCGCTATATTAACCAGACCTATGAGAGAACCGGAACCCTATGGGAAGGTAGATACAAATCGACCTTAGTGGATAGCGACAACTATTTTCTCGCTTTAAGCCGGTATATTGAATTAAATCCAGTCAGAGCGGAAATGGTTGCCCATCCTGCTGAATACCCTTGGTCTAGCTATCAATGCAACGCGCTAGGCAAACCAATAGAACTGATAACGCCGCATATCCTCTATCAGGGGCTAGCAAAAACAGAAAAGACCAGAAAAAAGCGATACGCCGCTCTATTTGACAAGACGATACCGGACTATACGCTCGAAGAAATACGCGACTCTATTAACCGAGCCTGGGTATTAGGTGATGAGCGGTTTAAGAAGAAAATAGAAAAACAAACGGGCAGACGTGTCTCACCTCTGGCAAGGGGAGGTGACAGGAGGTCAGAGGACTATCGAGCAAAGAACTAATACCAATCACTCTGACTCTTTTTGTTAAGCATCTTTGCAGATGATTCAAGGGGGTAAATCAAAACCACCTTCAAAGAAGGTGGATGTTTTTTCTCTGTTTTAGATATGGAAAAATACTTCCACAATGCGTACAGATTTTTTGTGCAATTTTCTGCCTAATAAAAAATAACTATTACCATGGGTTGAGTTTGAAACGCCTACTGAAAAGCCCCAGTCATGATGCTTCACTTACCAGTCTGATATTGTTGCTCTCTCTTTTTCTTGGCTCGCTCGTTAGTGCCGAAGAATTTGCGCACATCAAATCTATTACTAATGGTCAGCGCTATCCAAGCTATTTAAATAGCCTGAGCACTCCCGCCGTGCGGATCAGGCAAAGGTGCGCAAAAAGTGGTAATCCTTGCTGGACAGTTGTCGTTAACCAGGACGGTCAAGAGCTTAAGTATTTTGGCAGCGACGACTCTGTGGAGTCTCTAGCTTCGGGGCGCTACGAGGAAGTCGCTTATCGACTCGTGTCACACTCCTACAGCTGCATCGATTTTTCCAGTAAGTTCTGACACCTATTACATCGCTTTATATCGTTAAATTAATGAGTACAACAAAGGTATTTATGCCATTCATTTTAATTCTTCCAGCGATTTAGAAAAAGGAGGATGGGTTTTTAATTCTGAAGATCGCAACATCGGTTTTGACCCCAATGTTTACGGTAAACAGGGGGGAGATATAAATATTGTAATGCAAAGCTCGACGGAAGGCAGTGATGCATTTTATACGCTACAGGATGATGAGTTCAGCAAGCTGAGTTCACTATGCCCCTTTCACGTTTGTACCAATGGCTTTTCTACTGAAAAGGCTGCATCAGCTATGCTTGGCGCAGGCGTTAGCCAATTGTCCTGGCGAGCCACATCAAAAGTGGAAAAAAATGACACCATTTATACAGATGTTGACTACTTGATTTCTGACAGCCAGTTCAAAAGTACTAATGCGGAGGGTTGCATTGGAGATGTTGTACTAACAGTTCAGTATTTACAAAATGAATCGGAAGGCCATCTGGGTAATGAAATTAACCCAGATGGCAGCTCAAGTATTAAGAAGCTATCGAAAAACGCATCAAGCTATCTTTTCTTTACCATCGATTTTTCCGGCCTTTTATCGCCCAGCTCAACATTGCGCATTCAAGTGGAAAAAGGCGAAACAAATGGTATCGCTAAAGTCAGTCAAAGATATTCTTCAATACGCTACCAAAACTTCACCACAGAAGTTACCAGCTTTTCCGTGCTACATATGAAAGAACGAGGCTACTATATAGGCGCAGACTATACCAATTACCTCATGCCCAGGGCGATTGGTTTTAGCAATATAAGCAGCTCAATTGCATACTCTAATTTTGATTCAAAGTTTGGTTTTCGGACGCTGCGTTTTGTTATGGGCTACGATACCTTTGCATATGCGAAGCGGTATGAAACTAATTACAATCGTTTTTACTGGTCTGGCAGTGGCAATATAGGTTTGGGCCTAGCGAAGGCTTCGTCTTATATTGAGCAGGATGCACTTGCTGCAACGGGGGTTGCAGCTATTTCAAAACTGCCACTATATAGTGCGTTAGGCGCAAGCTTAGAATTAGGTTATATTCGTCAGCGGCGCTCTAAAGCGCTGAAAGGTTTGGGTTACTCCTTTGGCTTTGGTTATCGAGGTAGTTATTCTATGGTGGGTAAGGGGCAGTCTGAAGACAGTAAGCCAGAGGCCGGAACGCTCTACATGGA
>DFBZ01000129.1:2795-3606 GCA_002366835.1 Gammaproteobacteria bacterium UBA3067 | reverse complement strand
TATAATTATTTCAAGTTAATAGTCTGCCGGTTGGCCCTTGTTATGCTCGCCTATTTCGATGTATGTCTTTTTGTAATTACGACTACCAATGTATCGTTCAAAGATATTTAGCCTTCATCATTACTATGGAAAAGATATGATGCGAAAAGTCACCCCGAAATTTGGCCCTTTGCTTGTTGCTCTCTCCCTCTTTGCCGTCCCTCCTGCATATTCTGATCCTGTTGATGCCCCTGCTAAGACATCAGTCCTTGACGATACTTCAGTTCCTCATCCAGTTGCGCCTGTAGCCGAGCAAGCGAATACATCAAATAAGGCATTCGAAGAAAAAGCACATGCGCCCCAGCATAACTTCCCTCTGGCTGAGCAGCTCTCCACGTCTAGCCTCGATAATAAACGCCAACAATATCTTAATGATCGAGGGTGGCACTTAGGCGATAATACCAAAAATAATGGTAACCGATTTTATATTGGCTGGGGAGAAGCTAATATAAAAGAAAGCACCAGCAGTATCAGCTTTATTGACTCTAAAGTGGCTGCATTTGAGTCTGCCTTATTAGCGGCAAAAGGGGAGTTTGCACGTAAGAATGGCAGCCGTATTGCAACCCAGACGATGCAAAATTTTTTTAAGGACGAGCTAAGCAGGCCTCTGGATTTACAACCCAATAGCTCAATGAAACAAATTAACAAAAAGATTGTGGCGCTCGGGAATGCCTCTCTTGACAAGCTGCTTACAGATCTCGATGTTGATGCTGAAAAATTCACCTTAAAACAAAAGCAAAAACTTGCTCAAGATCGCTTACGCAAGACATCC
>DFBZ01000129.1:2129-2688 GCA_002366835.1 Gammaproteobacteria bacterium UBA3067 | reverse complement strand
CATTCCCGGCCACCCCACTATTCGAGATCAGATTAATCAAATGTTACCGAAAGATAGCGACTTTATCTTTCAACATGGGATACGAATTTTAAAGGATGAGCGGGGAAATCCTGTGTTGGTGAGCTTTGCCCAGAGTGGAGTCCGCGCAAACAAAGGTAGTGGACGCTTCGAAGCCGACATGGCTATTAAGGCGGCACGCACCGCTGCAAAAAGCTTAAGCACCAGTCATATTGCAGAATTTGTAAACGCCACCGTCAACCTCCAAGATAAAACTACACTGGAAGAAAATGCTTCTATAGAACGGGTAACGCAAGGAGAAATATCCAGCATAGAGGAAAGCTTGAATACTGGGAAGATTATCGACAACTTCACTAAGCAAGGGGCAAAAGTAAAGCTGACCGGTATCACCACCTTGAAAACATGGACTCAAAACCACCCCGAAACTGGTCACCTTATTGCTGGTGAAGTCAAAATATGGAGCCCTTATTTAAGCTCGCTAACAACATCCATGGGGAAAGTTAAAAAGATTAAGGCTTCTCTTCGTTCCCAGATTCCCATT
>DFBZ01000129.1:0-2036 GCA_002366835.1 Gammaproteobacteria bacterium UBA3067 | reverse complement strand
GCGCTTTCCAGTGCTCTACTGGAAGCCGTTCGACAAATAAGAGGCTTGGAGGTTGGAACAGAAAAGGTACTAAAGACCAGCATCATCCAGAGTGTTGGTGTGCAAGGGCACACCCTTGAGGGAAAAGAGCAGGTCGCTTCTGATATTTATACCAAATCTAAAGGCGCAATTAAAACCTATGAAGTGATAGAGGTACAAAAGCCTACTAAATCAGGCGGCCCCTGGCAGGTGGTAACGCTCGTCACCGTGCCTGTTTACAAAGAAAGTATGAGAAATGACACCCGTAGAAGCATTGCTGTGCTGCCATTTGAGGTTCTTTCCACAACAATAACTACCCATCAAGTTAACCTTGCTCTTAGCAATATCACTGAGCGTATCGCAGATACGATTATGAGTGAGCTTAATCAATCACGAAAGTTTGCCGTGTTAAATCGCTCCTTTGAAAAGCAGTTTGACAAAGAGCGGACTCTGATTGGCTCGGATGAAGTCTCTTCTGCTGAAGCAAGCCGGTTGGGCAGAAAATTAGGGGCAGACTTCATCGTGTTAGGGAAAATATACCAACTAAGTTTCAACAAAAATAGCGCTAATCACTACGGCATGTCCAGTAATCAAATTGAAGCCGATATAAACTTGTTTTATTCAGTGATAGAAGCCGCTACCGAAAAAGTAATGTGGGCAGATACCCTTACTTATAAACGTAAATCCAGCAATGAGGATGAAGTAATAGGTCAATTCGTATCAGGCCTTTCCTCAACAATTGTCACAAATGTTTTGGACGTTATTTATCCAGTTAAAATTATGAAGTTATCAGGTGAACAATATATTCTTTTAAACCAAGGCGGAAAACGGCTTAAAGAAGGGCAGATTATGGAGGTATATAGTATGGGAGAATCCATACCTGACCCAGATACCGGTATGCTAATTAAAACCGATGGAGAAAAGGTAGCCGAGCTGGAAGTTACACAAGTGAAACCAAAATACAGTATCACAAAATTACGGCCAGAATCGGGGAGCTATTCAAGCCTCAAGCTTAATGCAATCACACGCCGGGCAAGCATTAGCGCCTCACCCACAGAAGTAGAAGTTCGCGAACTTACCCCTGGGTCGAGTGACAAACCTGTAAATTGGTGATGGTTTTGCGTGGCCCTATTCCTATTCCTATCCCTATCCCTATCATAGCAATCATGGAAACAAACGAATGAACTCCCACCTTCAAGTACTTAAGCCATTAGTGCTAGCCGCTGTATTCGTTAGCCTTCTTGGCGGCTGTGCATCCACCTCTGTTTTTAGATCCTACCCCTCTCAAGCTAAGCTCATAAAAGAGCAAATAGAAACAAAACAGTTTGCATTGGCAAGTGAAAAATTAGATAAACGTCGCGGTAGCGCTGATAAAATTCTGTATCTCTTGGAGCGTGGGCGAACTGTACAAATTGCCAATGATAATGACGCCAGTATAGAGGACTACCAGCAAGCTAAAGATGCTATTTCTGCACTTGAACAAAAAGCTGTTATAAGCGCCAAAGATACCGCCACAAAAACTGCCGCATTATTCGCTAATGACAACGCTATCCCTTATACCAGCGAGCCCTACGAACGTATTTTCCTCTACCAATTTCAGGCTATGAACTATTTGTTTTCAGGCGACCTGGATGGCGCATTAGTGGAGGTGCGACGTGCCAATGAAGAGCAGCAGCTCGCCTTCCACAAGCATGAAAAAGCAATCATAAAAAGCCAGGAAAAAAACAAAGGTGTTTTAGATGAAAACAAATCTTTCATGGATGCCTTTAAAGACTTTGCAGATATCGCTAACCGCGTCGAAAACTCCTATCAAAATGCTTACACCTTTTATGCATCGGGAGTCATTTGGGAAATAGAAGGGAAGCCCAACGATGCCTACATTGATTACAAAAAAGCCTTAGAAATATTTCCTGATAATACCTACCTTCAGAAAGATGTAGTAAGGCTGGCTAAATTATTAGCGATGAAGAGCGATTTGGCTCGCTTCAGAAAACAGTTTAAAACAAAAAATACCAAGC
>DFBZ01000137.1 GCA_002366835.1 Gammaproteobacteria bacterium UBA3067 | reverse complement strand
AATTTTTATTGCAGCAATAACGGGGTTAGCATTAAACAAGCGCATGGCAATACGCTTTGATTCTGTGGCACGTTCTGGTGCTTGTTTAGCTTGCTCTTCGATGCACCTGGCCAGTTTTTTAATAATGTTTTCTTCAATGCTGTTGTAACGCGTTTTATTTAGCGAAACCAGCTTTTTTATGGCAGCCCGAAAGTCCCGCATATTAATGGAGCTTTTGCACTCAAGCTGTAGATCAACGTTTTTTTCCGCCAAAGAAAATGATTCCGTAGCAGGTTTTTTTTGTTTAGAGCTGGTCGAGGGTTTATGCTGTATGATTACTTTTTGAGCGAGCTGGTTTTCTAGGTCTTTTCTGATTGCATCAAGGGCTTGGTGATTTTTGCTATACCTGTAGGTGTTGTGTAGCAGTGATATGGCTGCCTGGTATTGCATCTTTTTTGATAGCATTTCAATTTCATTGAGGTGTAGAGAGAGAAGATGCTTTGTGGTTTCCGAGAGCCATTGAGACCCTTGGGGAATTAAGTCCTTAATGGCTTTATATTCCTCCCAGACTTGGTTCTGCCAAGGTTCGGTGAATAAGGGTCGACTTATCAAGCGGTTTAAATTTTTTTGGTGAAGGTTAAGGGCAATTTCGACGGAAAGCTCATTTCGAATGTCCTGTTTAGAGGGGCCTTCAGACTCTGGTTTATTGAGCAGCGCGTAAGTGATCAAAATCGAAAGGCATGCGACGGCAATTAAGCTGGCGAGCATGGCTTTGATGGGGCGTTTTTTTTTCTTTTTAAATGCGGCAATAAATTCCTGAATGGATGCGGTTCTTTCTTCGCGTTTGAATCGCAGCGCACTTTCGATGGCAAGCCATTCCTTTTTGGGTATTGACTTGATTACTTTCGGTTTTAGTTTTTTTTCGTAAGCTTGGTCAGCAGGTAGTTTGTTAAAGGGGTGCTTGCCGGAAAACATTTCGTAGGCAACGCAGCCCAGTGCATAAACATCATCCCGAATATCGGGGCTCTCTAGTTTTAGCATCTCTAGGCTGGCGTAGGCGGGGGTTAGGGCACCTAGTGTGCCAGCATCAAATATTGTTTTTGGAGAAGCGGGGGTGTCAAGGTCTTCTTGTCTGAGGGAGGTATTTTGCACTGAGGCAGGGGGTTCATGCTGCTCTTCTTGCTCCGCTTCGGCAACGGCTCGTGCGATCCCGAAGTCAAAAACTTTTGCATTCCTTTGTTTGCTGACAAAAATGTTGGATGGTTTTAGATCCGAGTGGATGATTTTTTTACCATGCGCGTAGATCAATGCTGCACAGATTGACTTGAGAATCCTCCGTGTGTCATCTGGTGGTAGGCCTCCATCGGAATACTGTTTGATCAGTTTGTCGAGAGGTTTGCCATCCATGTATTCCATTGTCATAAAGACGTCTTGGTCGTCACGATCAAAGTCGTAAACGCTGACGATATTGGGGTGAGCAATGGTTTGGGTTTTTTTTGACTCTCGTTGCAGGGCCGTGACAGCCTCAGGGTGGCGTTTAAACTCTTCGTTAAGAAGCTTTATCGCAACATAGGGTTCATTGTCATGATTCTCGACGCGCCGCATATCCTTGGCTTTGTAAACAACCCCCATTCCGCCGCTGCCAAGCACCTCTTCTAAAATGAATCGACTCTTGAGTATGGTTTTTTCTTGGGCCTGAGCCCCTAGGGACTCAGGGGGTGAAGAGGTGTGGGCAACTGTTTTATCATGAAGTTGCGTGGCATGGGGGTTGGAAATAACGGGTTTTATGCGTGTGGAATCGTCTCCGCCTCTTGGGTGGTTCTTATAGCCAGTAATGCTGGGGAGTGTCTTTTCGTCGTCCTGGGAACTCATCTATAGCGAGCATCTAGAGGGGTGGAGGCGTTGCTGAGGGGTATTTGATGAGTCATTATTGTTCTTACTGCAAATTTGTTTTAACTGGACGAGGCATTATAACCAAGGCGCGGTTTAATAGTATGCTGATTTTTTATAAGAACCTCATGACAACCAAAGTCGATGCCCTTGCTCTTTTAGCCATTTTTTTGATTCGTGGTAAGTAGGGTGGATGTCGCCCACCAACTGCCAAAACTGTTTCGAATGATTCAGATGAATGAGGTGACAGACCTCGTGAGTAACCAAGTAGTCGATAACATGCCTAGGGGCCATTAATATCAGCCAGTTATACTGTACGATGCCTTGAGATGTACAGTGCCCCCACTTGCTTTTAGTTTTTCTAAACTTAATGTCTGTGAGTTGATTCTCGATGCCGAGCCGGTGCGTTAAGGCGTGTGTCCGGGTAGTCAGTTCATCTTGTGCTTGGGCCTTTAACCAGTGCTCAAATAATGAGCGGCGTTTGGCCGAATCAAGGCTCGGGCCTTGAATAATGATGGAGTCTTCGTTGGCAGTGACTTTATTTTTTGTGGCCTTTGTGCAGAGTATGCGTTTGGTGTTTCCCATGAATGGGATGATGTTGTTTTCAGAAATTTGGTAACGTTCACCATGTTTGTGGCTTTGAATAAGCAGTTTGGATTCTATCCAAGCTGATTTTTTTTGAACAAAATGATGGAGTTGTCTTTCTGAAATTGTATAAGGGGCTCTTACTTCAACGTTTGGGTAGCGTACGTGTATAGCCAAAGTTTTACGTTGGCTGCGTACTATTTTGTATACCATAAAGCAACACTCCCTTATCAAGCTGCCAAGTATAAAAAATTGCTTCCTTTCTTTATAGTGTTTAGTATCTTTTTTCAGTGTTTTTAATGGTTGTTTTTATATGGTGATAAGCCATTTAAAAGCTGCATGTAACTGTATAAAAAATAACATAAAAATAAAAAATAAAACTATAAAGGATTTATACCATGTCAGCACTCCTGGAGCTACGGCAGAATGAAGCTGCCCGCAAAGGCGCCATGGCACCTATTCGTCAAATAGGTCTAGTCAATGGCGTAAGAACATTTACAAAAGCATTGATCGGTAGTCGCTTCAAAAAAGAAGAGATTGGTCGGAATTTTCTCGTATCTTATTGGGATACCCTTGGTGATCGTGAAGCTATCATTGATGGCAATAATCGCATTACGTTTTCACAGTTTAAAGACCGTACGCTTCGTTTGGCAGATGCTTTGGAAAAACTGGGGCTAAAGCAGGGTGACTCTATTGCCCAGCTACTTTGCAACGGCTCTGTTTGGTTTGAGCTTAACCTTGCCTGCACCCTTACCGGTATCCAGATGCCTATGCTTAACTGGCACTTGAAGCCCCATGAACTGGCTCAATGTATCAATGCGGCACAGCCGAAAGCACTATTGGTTGATAGTGAGTTCCTGGATAAAATAACTCCCATCCTTGATCAAATTCCCAGTGTAGAAAAGGTCATTGCCGTTGGTGACACCATTCCTGAGGGGATGCTTGATTACGAGGCTCTCATTCGCCGGGCTTCGCCAATTTTACCTCCCGGTAAGCTCGATATGGCTGCTAGGCCCTATAGCGGTGGCACAACCGGCACCCCAAAATATATGCATATCAACCGCGAGAGGCTTGCCTCCGATGATGACTCGCAGCGCAGAGGGGCATCAAAGGATGACGTGAAGAAGTTTGGTGTGAAGCAGCTCACCATGTTTCATCACTACGGTTTGGGCGATATTAAAGACCCTTATACAAATAATGTGCGTTCTCTAATCCCAGGCCCTCTTTATCATGCAGGTGTTCAAATTGGGGTTCTGCCTTTTTTCCTCGGTGGAACGGTTGTCCCCATGCGTAAATTCAGCGCTGAAGCGATGCTTCAGATGATTCAAGATGAGCGCATCGGTTGGGTGTTTGTTGCCCCAACCATGCTGGAACGAATATTAAAGTTACCCGAAGATGTATTGGGTAAATACAACCTCTCCACTATGCGCTCCATAATTTGTGCTGCAGCGCCTTGCCCTCCTCACGTGAAGCAGGAAATTAACGCCTTGTTCAAGCGTCAGGGTGCACCAAAGGATGTTTTCCACGAGTACTATGCTGCCTCTGAAACAGGCCTGGTAACGATTCTGGAGCCAGCGGACTATAAGGAAAATCCCGAGCGTTACAAAAGTGTGGGCAAAGTGCGTGGTTGTGACTGCCGCATTTGGGATGCTGACACAGAACAGTGGGCGGAAACTGGCAAGGAAGGTAAAGTGATCATGCGTACCCCGACCGTTTACGGATTGGAATACGCGGGCGTTTCAGAAGAAGAAATGCGCAAGAATTTCCTCGAGGTTGAAGGCCAGCTTTGGTACGACGATGGTTTAATTGGTTATCTGGATAAGGATGAGTACCTTTACCTTACCTCCAGAGTGAAGGAGATGATTATCTGTGGTGGTGTAAACCTCTTCCCCAATGAAATAGAGAACGTGATTAAACAGTACCCCAAAGTAGCGGATGTTGCTGTGGTAAGAGGGCCAGATAAGGATCTGGGTGAGGTACCCTTTGCGGTTGTGCAATTGAAAGAAGGGGAGAGCGCTACAGACGAAGAGATCCTTGAATTCTGTAAAGAAAAAAGGCTCTACGGCTTCAAGTTGCCACGTTTGATTGAGTTTGGCGATTTACCGCGGAACCTTGCTGGAAAATTACCCAAAAAAGACCTGGAAGCACGCTTCTGGGAGGGTGTTGAGTCTTTCGGATAGGTACTAGCATCTTTATGTTTGTGAAAAGGGCCGCATAAAACGCGGCCCTTTTTTTTGGCGATTTTCTGTAGTTTGTCTTACGCTTTAAATTCTGGTTTGTGATTTCTTAGATCAATGCTTACGGGGTTTAGTGGCCTTTTACAGCCAAGAACCTTGATCTTGCTGCATAAAGCCAAGCGGCGTAGAATCCACAACCCGAAAGTCTACCTGAAAACATTACGTTGTTTGAACTGTTACGCTTGATCACTTCCTGGATATTTCTGTAGTTGATTAACCCGCCGCAAGACATTCAACCCCTATGAGATGTTGTTATGTTCAAAAGTTTGTTTCATCACCCGGCCGATCGCTTGCCGACGGCTATTATGCTCGGTTTTTTTCTCATTCAGCTCGCTGCTTATTTTTTGGTTGAGTCCTTATGGCTGGCCATCCCGCTGGCGATTTTGTTCTTAACCCTGGGCTCAATGTCCATCGCCGTCAGCCACAACCATTGCCATTGTGAAACCTTCAAATCCCCGCTGCTAAACCGAATTTATGAAGTCCCCCTTTACCTGCAATCAGGAGTGAGCCCTTTCGCGTGGATTCTTCACCACGTTATAGGCCACCATCGGCATTATCTTGAACAGGAGAATGACCCTTCTCCGTGGAAGCGCCCTTCGGATGGTTCGGCAATGGGGCGATGGGAATATATGTGGAAAAACTCCCTGGCGATGTACCCGGAAGTCATAAAAATCGCCAAGCACTTTCCAGATCTACAGCGCAAATTTTGGCTTATGTTTGTTATCAGCAATGCCATCTTAGCGGCGTTGATAGTGTATAACCCTGTTAATGCCATTATCTTTTTTGTTGTACCCATGCTGCTGATGATTCTTAACCTTCTTGATGCCACCTACCCGCATCACTCAGGGCTTTCTGTGGAAGATGAGCTCAGTGCATCACGCAACAATATGCATTGGCTGTTTAATATCTTCACCTGGAATCTTGGCTATCACACCGCCCACCACATGTGGCCGGAACTTCACTGGACCTTACTTCCTGCAAAACATGAGGAAATCAAAGATAAGATTCCGCCAGAATTGATCCTGAATAACTATTTCTGGAAAGAAAATAAACGGGTTGAAGAGTGTACCCCTTCTTCCGTGTACAGCTGAATGCTTGCACTCCTTACAAAAAAGAAGCCGCATGAAGCGGCTTTAAGGAGGAGAGGAGAGTAGCTGGTAGATTAATTGGTTTTTCTCTGTTTCTCGTATAAGTAAGAAAGCACCTCGTGGCGATAGTGGTTGTACTCTTTGTTATCAGCAAGTTCAACCCGGTTACGAGGGCGCTCTAGCCCCACTTTTAATACTTCCCCCACCGTGGCTTCTGGCCCGTTAGTCATCATCACGATACGATCTGATAATAATACTGCTTCATCCACATCGTGGGTGATCATGATGACGGTATTGTTGAGGTCTGCCTGTATTTCCATCAACGAATCTTGAAGGTGCGCACGGGTAAGGGCATCCAAAGCGCCAAAAGGCTCATCCATTAGTAGAACTTTCGGCTGCATTGCGAGGGCGCGTGCGATACCCACCCGCTGTTTCATGCCGCCCGAAATTTCTGCCGGACGTTTATCCAGGGCATGAGACATATGCACAAGCTCAAGGTTGTGACGAATCCAATCGCCCATTTCTGACTTTGATTTTTTACATTTAAAGATTTGTTT
>DFBZ01000040.1 GCA_002366835.1 Gammaproteobacteria bacterium UBA3067 | reverse complement strand
CGAAGTGGTGCTCTGTGGATAGCACCTCGTATTTGTAATAAATAAAGGGTGCGGACAATACGGGCATCACAGAGAAGATAAAAAGCGGTGCTAAGCGGCCGGAAAAATTAAAACGCTTGTCGCTGCTGATTTTCAATAACCAAGCCCAGGCAAGCAAAGCCAGTAGAGTGTGGGAGAATTGCAGAATGTGTCCAGCACCCCAAAAAAGGTATTCAAAGTAGCTGGGACTTGAAATGGTCTTGGGAAGGCTTTGATAGGATGCCAGAAGCGCTAGGAAGGCAGCAATACACACCCAGGCACTTGCATAGACCGATCTATTAATGGGCGACGACTCGAAAAAAGGCGCTGGCGAAATAGGGCGAAGTACCGTTTTGATGGCGCTGAGTAAAATACCTAGCCCGAACAGTGCAAGCGACAGGTGAAACCAATCATGTTCCAGTACGGGGATGTAGTTGTTCATTAGTGGTTTGTCTGTGCCAACGAGAGGGCCTATAACAATACCTAGTGTGCCGAGACACGCGAGGCTTAGCGCGCTGTAATCCAGTGCTTTAATCGGCTTGGTATTTAATGTCCATAGAGCGACGGTGAAAGACAAAAACCAAAGGAGTAGCGAGAGGTTAACGTGAATCACCAGCGCTGTATGGGAGAAGTCAATAAGAGGTATAAATTCTTGGATTGCAGGGCTTCGGGGCAACACGAGGGGAATAGAAAAAACACTCGCAGCCAATAGGGCAAATAGGCCTAATAATAGCCATGCAAAGGGCACTTTCGAATAGGGAGAAGCGTTGCTTCTTAAATCTTCTGACACGATATTTCGTAACTCCTGAAGGGTGTGCAATAAGGTTTGGAGAGGGGTGATATGTAGGTGCGCAATTTTGCAGCAAAGCCTGTTTCAAATCCAGGCATATAACTTTGTCGTCATAGTACAAAAGTGCCTTGTGAGAACACGCCTTTAAGAGGAGAAATGTCGTTAACTCCATGGTGATTCCAGCTATATCGTTATGTTTGAATGCCGTATCAGGATGATTCGTATAGACGGTAACTTAAAAATAATAAATAAATGGAGTTAAGGCATGAAGTCATTCACCACGTCATATTTGGCATCTTTTGTTTTGATTTTAGCAATGGCAGGGGCTTATAGCCCTATAGTGATCGCACTTCCCGAGGGAGGGGGGTTGACCGGTTCACGAGAAATGGAAGTCAGCGTTATAAGGGGGCAGTCTCTAGAGGGCTTGCTGGGTAAAGAATTTAAAGACTACTCAGTGATGGCCGTTGTTGACGGCGTTTTATCTCCGATACCTTTTCAGTTTGATGAGCGAAATGAAAAAGGTTTTTTATTTGTTCCCGGTGGAAAATTAGAGGTGGATGGCACAGAGAATGTGTTGGATGAACAGGATGAGTTGGTTTTTATGTACACGGATACTGGCCCCCAGGCGACCCCTGTGCAGATAAGTGCCGTATCGGGAAATGTGGTTTCGGAGATTTTAGTCAATGATCCTGCTGCAGGTGTGGCTGGTTATGCCTACCTTGTAAGCGGTAATACTCAGCGGTCGGATCATCATTACACTCACTTCGATAGTGAAACAGGGAAGGTTGAAACACAAAAGTACTCTCTGGACATCGACCCGGATAACCTGCTTAGCTGGTCCGATTTGAAGTATAAAGATTTTGAGCCTGGTCATAGCCTTATTGATACCATGAAGATACGAATTAAGGCGAGGGTTGGGTTTATCAAGGCGACTATTAACAACAACCTTATTCCAAACCGCGTGGTTGCTGTTAAAAATGGGCCGGTTAGAACGATCATTGAAGTTGATGCATCTATTTCCATTTTAGGTGTGACGCTGGGTGAAGGTGGAGCCTCGGTAACGATTAATAATCAGTCGGTGCAGTTCCCAGTTTATGCAACAATCCCAAGAGCGGCTGCCATGCTG
Source organism: Gammaproteobacteria bacterium UBA3067 (assembly GCA_002366835.1). Classification (GTDB taxonomy): domain Bacteria; phylum Pseudomonadota; class Gammaproteobacteria; order Pseudomonadales; family UBA3067; genus UBA3067. Next base: position 52,800 of record DFBZ01000040.1, on the reverse strand, counting down.
AGTGACCTCAATATTGGTATCGCGCTGGATTTTCATCAACTTGAGGGTGCGAAGGTTCGCACAGCGCTTGGCCCTCAAGAGCCGATTATCGCCGGTGGTGGAGGCTCAAACCCTGAGGATCATAGCGTTACACTGGAAAATGATTGGTTAGCCGGCTCTACCGGCAATGGATACGATATTGTTGCTTTCTTCCAAGGCTCAGAAGACTTTAAACCTAGCCTCAATTTTCAATATGAAGATGCGGGAAGAGACGGCGCTGAGGATGCTCCAGAGCGCTACAAAGGCGGCCACCCTCAAGTGGGCTACTATGTGTCGGATATTCCCACTGGCCAAGATATTGTTGTAGGTGTCAATCTGTTCTTCGATGACTTCCTATGGAAGGGGGATAATATTGAAGATGCTATTGCGGAAATTAAAAATCCAGCAACGATTACTTTGACGCCACTGACACCAGCGGCACCAGTCGTACTTGCTGCTGATTGAAAGGGGCAAGTGAAGGCAGCGAAGAATTTCGCAGTTGTTCGGATAAAAAGGGAGGCAATGGCCTCCCTTTTTTGCATTTTCAGTTTGAGAGCCTTTTAGCCTAGAAACCTCAGTTGCACCCCAAGGGCATAAAGGTGCGAAAAAGATTGTCGGTGTGCAGAATTTCGTACTCCAATTGCGGTTTCTAAGTTCAACTCAATGACCTTGGCCCAAAGTCTGCTCTTGATTGTGCCGTGGGTGCTGCCATAATTACGCGCCAATAGTTCACCCCTACAAATTCGGCATGGTGGGTGAAGTCACAAGCGAGGGCGCACATGAATACTGATATTAATACCATACTTTCAAACCTGGACGTTTTGCATTACAGCTTAGCCGGCTTTGCCCTGTTGCTGCTTCTTTTAGTCATTATTCTAGCGGTTAAAAAAGGTAGTGGCGGGGGAGCAGGTGGAGAGGGCAGTATAGAACCTTCTCAGCTTCAAAGTGAGCAAGCACCGCAACAAAAACCAGCGCAAGAAAAGCCCCCCCAGTTTAACGAAACCTCTGGCGACTCAGCGCTGCAATTGCTGGCTTTGTTGCAGCAGGAAGCACGCTTTATCGACTTCCTTGAAGAAGATGCTAAAACCTTTAGTGATGCTGAAGTGGGCGCAGCAGCGCGGGTTGTACACGATGGTGCCAGAAAAGTTCTCCACGAGAATTTCAGCATTAAGCCTATTCGTAGTGAAGAGGAGGGTACACAGCTTACCTTGGAGTCTGGTTTTAATAATCAGGAAATACGTCTCAGTGGGAATGTGGTTGGTGAAGCGCCCTTTACTGGGCAGCTTATTCATCGCGGATGGCGCGTGAGCCAGGTCAACCTTCCTAAAGTAAATCCAGAGCACGAACTAAGTCTCGTCGCACCTGCTGAGTTGGAGGTTTAATCATGTTTAGCCGTTTCACCAAAGGACGTTCACCCAAAAACGATACTGATAGCTCAGAGAAACCTAAACAGGCCTCTGGTGAAGAGCTATCAGAAGCACCTGCGGCGACTGTTGATGAAACTGACAAAAGTGCAGGGGATGCTTCTCAAAGGGGAGATCATGACTCCCCTGTGGATACGGGTATCGATACCAATAATGAAGAAAATACCTATGCCGTTGGCATCGATCTGGGCACCACCCACTGTGTTCTTGCATATATGCCACTGGCAGGTGGCGCGCTACAAACCCTTCCTATTGCTCAGATAAAAGATCCGGGTATTGTCAGTGAGCCTTCTCAGCTCCCGTCTTTTTTATATTTGCCTCATGAGGAAGAATTTAGTGACAGCGAGTTGCGCCTGCCATGGGCTCAACAAGATGAGGTATCACAGCGTAAAATAATCAGTGGCGAATTCGCCCGTGCCCACGGCAGTAAATCTCCTATGCGCCTTGTTTCTAGCGCCAAAAGCTGGCTGGGCCACTCGGGGGTTAACTGTAAGGAAGACTTCTTGCCACTGGACGCGCCCGACGAAGTGGGAAAAATCTCCCCTTTTGCTGCCACGCAACAGTATTTGAGCCACCTGGCCGCTGCATGGGAGGCGCGATTCCCCGCATCTCCACTCGATCAACAAATGTTGACTATTACTGTTCCCGCCTCTTTTGATCCATTGGCGCGAGAGCTGACGATAGAAGCCGCGCAAAGCATCGGTTTGCATAATGCTGTTCTGCTAGAAGAGCCACAGGCTGCGCTTTACGGCTGGCTGCATAAACAGGGAGAAAACTGGCGTCAGCAGCTGCAAGTGGGTAATACGATTTTAGTGGTGGATGTTGGTGGTGGTACCACCGATCTTTCTCTCATTAATGTGACAGAAAGTGGGGCAGAACTGGCGCTTGAGCGTTCTGCCGTGGGCGAACACATTTTGTTGGGGGGGGATAACATGGACCTCACTCTGGCTTATGTGATTAAAGCTAAGCTGGAGAAAGAGGGCAAAAAAGTAGAAAATTGGCAACTGCAAGGTTTAACCCACGGTTGCCGGCATGCCAAAGAGAGTTTACTGCTGGATGAGAGTCTTTCTTGTGTGCCCATTGTCGTGCCCAGTCGTGGTTCCAGTCTGATGGGTGGCTCTCTTCGTACAGAACTAAGCCGTGAAGAAGTTCTGAATACCTTGGTGGAAGGTTTTTTCCCCGAGGTGGATGTTACTGCGCAGCCTGTTAAAAGGCGTCGAGCCGCATTGACTAAAAAAAGCCTGCCATTTGCGCAGGACCCAGGAATCAGCCGTCACTTAGCGGCGTTTTTATCTAGCCAGCAATCCAGCCCCGTAGCCGCTCCAAGCTTCGTACGGCCCTCGGTTTTGCTCTTTAATGGCGGTGTGTTTAAGTCCGAGCAGCTCGCTGACAGAATGCTCGGTAACCTCAATAATTGGTTAAGCGCTGCACCAAATGAAGGTGAAGCGGGTGCTGCCGAACTAAAGGTATTGCAAGGCGCGGATCTCGATCACGCCGTCGCCAGCGGCGCTGCCTATTACAGCCACGTGCGAAACGGCAATGGCGTAAAAATCAGAGGTGGTACCGCGCGCAGCTATTACGTTGGCATCGAAAGCGCCATGCCTGCGGTGCCCGGATTTGAACCTCCGATGCAGGCTTATTGTATCGCGCCGTATGGCATGGAAGAGGGAAGCCAGGCCGATTTGCCAGAAGAAGAATTCGGCTTGGTGGTGGGTGAACAGGCCTGTTTCCGCTTTTATAGTTCATCCCTTAGAAAAGAAGATAGCGTAGGCCAGCTTTTAGAAGACTGGCAAGAGGGGGAGCTGGAGGAGCTGGAAGATATCTCCGTCAATCTACCCGCAGAAGGGAAGCACCCAGGAGAGGTGGTGGCCGTTCACCTTCAAGCTGGAGTCAGCGAAGTGGGGACATTAAAACTGGAAGCTGTTTCTCCTGAAGACGGAAAGCGCTGGAAGGTTGAGTTCAGCGTGCGTGAAGAGGCGTTAGCCGAAGCCTGAATCGACTTGATTCCTATGTTTCGATTGCCTGCAATCCTGAGTTTCGTAGTTTATTAGAGGTTAATGATGGCAACAGCCAAATCGCGATATATTGTTGGTATTGATTTGGGCACCACGCACACAGTCGTGGCTTTTGTGGATACGGAAGTCCAGCCTCATCAGATTGAAATTTTTGAAATTGAGCAACTTATTGCTCCGGGTGAACTGAAGGCCCAGCCGCTTTTGCCCTCGTTACGTTATCACCCAGCCCTTGGTGAGCTTCCGGGAAATCAGCTGGTGCTACCATGGAGTCAATCTAGCGATAAAGGTATTGCCCCTGTCTTTGGTGAACTCGCGCGGGAGCTAAGCAGTAAAGTAGAAGGTCGGGCTGTGGTAAGTGCCAAAAGCTGGCTGTCCCATAAAGCCGTGGATCGTGCTGCTGATATTCTTCCTTGGGGAGCAGCAGAAGGCGTCGAGAAGGTCTCGCCTATCGAGGCCAGCGCAAGTTATCTCGCTTATGTAAGAGATGCTTGGAATCACCAGTTTCCAGCCTACCCAATGCAGGAACAGGATGTTGTACTGACTGTTCCCGCCTCCTTCGACGAAACCGCAAGGGCTCTGACATTAAAAGCCGCCCGCTTGGCACAGTTGTCTCAAGTTCGCCTGCTTGAGGAGCCTCAGGCAGTTTGTTATGACTGGCTGTTTAGAAATGATAAGAACCTCGCCTCACAGCTAGCCGACTCCAGGCTTATGCTGGTGTGTGATGTGGGAGGCGGCACCACCGACCTGACCTTGATTAAAATCTCCCACGAGCAAGGTTCAAGCCCACGGCTTACCCGTATTGGTGTGGGGGAGCACCTGATGCTTGGGGGAGATAATATTGATCTCGCCCTAGCCCATATTGCCGAACAACGCCTGTCAGCCCCCGGACAAAAGCTGAGTGCCGCTTCTCTCGCTCAGCTGCTACAGCAGTGTCGTATTGCAAAAGAACGGCTTTTAGCGGGAGATGGCCTGAAAAAAGCCAGCGTAACCATACTGGGTTCTGGTTCGCGCTTAATTGGCGGTTCAAAAACAACAGAGTTTAGTGCTGAAGAAGTTCACGAGCTGGCGGTGAATGGTTTCTTTCCCAAGGTGGCAGTCAGTGATAAGCCTAAGGCGAAACGTAGTGCTTTGGTGGAGTTTGGTTTGCCTTATGTGGCTGATGCCGCCATCAGTCGTCATGTCGCGGCCTTCTTGAGTCATTATCAACGCGCGTGTGCTGAGGCCTTGGGTTTAACTGAAGGTGAACCTGCTATCCCCGACACTCTTTTGTTAAACGGCGGTATGTTTAACAGCGAAATGTTGACCAATCGCATCATCGGGCAGTTGCAAGAGTGGCGCGGGCAAGATGTTAATTTATTGGAAAATAATCAGCCCAATCTGGCTGTTGCTTATGGTGCAGCGGCATCGGGTTTGGCGCAGAGGGGCGAGCAAAGCAAAATTGGTGGCGGCTCTGCGCGCAGTTACTTTTTAGTGCTCGATCAAGAAAAGCAGCAAGGTGTCTGCATCCTGCCAAAGGCCAGCGAAGAGAACCAGCAGGTGCGCTTGGCCGAACATCAGTTTCTGCTCAGGGTGGGGGCACCAGTGCAGTTTGAAATTGCATCGTCCACGGTAGACGAGGCCTTTGCGCCGGGGCAGTTGATTACGCTAAATGAACAAGACTTCCCCATTCTTCCGCCCCTGGCAACGGTATTAAAAAGGCGTGGAAAAATGAAGGGTAGCGAAGTTGAGGTTCAGGTCGCAGCGACACTTACCGACGTTGGCACACTTGAAGTGCAGAACATCTCCACGGAAGATGCAAATCGTCGCTGGGCTTTAGAGTTCGACTTGCGCCGCCACGAAGAAAGTACGTCGAGTGATTACAGCACACATCCCAAGTTAGATCAGGCGCGTAAGATGATTGATTCTGTCTATGGCGGGCGCTCAAAAGATGCTGATCCTAAAGCGGTTAAAAAGCTACGCAATGAACTTGATCGACTACTCGGTAGGAGAGATCTGTGGGAGTCACCACTGCTCAGAGATCTTTTTGTCCCTCTTCTGGCGGGTGTCAAAAAAAGACGGCGCAGCGCAGATCACGAGCGTGTTTGGTATAACCTTGCGGGTTTTACCCTACGCCCTGGTTTTGGTTTCCCGGTGGATGAATGGCGCATCGAACAGATTAAAGGCCTCTATAACGAAGGACTGCAATATCGAAATGAATCAGCGGTCTGGGCAGATTGGTGGAATTTTTGGCGCCGGGTTTCAGGCGGCTTAAATGCGGATGTTCAGGAAATGATATTTGATGACATCGCTCCTTACTTGCAAGCACTTCCAAACAAACCAAAAGCCCACCTTGCCGAATTAAAGCGTAAGGGCTACTTGGCTTTTGATGATTTACTGCGACTTGCCGCTAGCCTGGAAAATATTTCGATAGAAAAGAAGTTACGTATGGGCGAGTGGTTGCTGGAGCGCCTTGAAAAGCCAAGTGAAAACCATCAGCTTTGGTGGGCGCTCGGACGCCTGGGTGCGAGAGTACCCTTATATGGCAGCAGCCATGTTGTGGTACCCCTTTTTACTGCGGAGCTGTGGCTGGAAAAAATATTGGCACTAGATTGGAAAAAGGTAAGCCAGGCGGCTTTGGCCGCGACAACTTTGGCGCGTAAAAGCGGAGACCGGAGTCGTGATATTAGCGATGCCCTTAGGCAGCAGGTGGTTGAAAAACTGACTGCGTTTCGCGCCCCGCAAAGCTGGATTAATATGGTTGAGGATGTGGTAGAGCTGGATGCGGTAGATGAAAAGAAAATTTGGGGCGACGCGTTACCACCGGGTATTCGCTTAGTTAAAAATGACTAAGCGTCTCTTATTAAGCCATAAAATGCCATGAAACAGTGGTGCTGAAGGAGGGTGCTTCGTAAGTGGTGCCAGGCTTTATCCAAGTTTTTTTGCGCCTGAGGGCTTACGCTGCTTCCCAGGTCAAATTGATACGCTTTGATCTCCATCTGCAAAACAAGGGGCGGGGGTCTGCCTTTCTCAAGCACATGGGTCATAAATACTCGGTAAAGGGCTGGGGGGCTTAAGGAATGACTGGTAGAGGCGTGTTCCTGGCTGGGTAAAACTCTTGATAAACAGAAGGGTTTTTCGATTTCCGTGCTGGCATCAACCAGCAGTATGCAATCATAGTGGGCGAATGCGAGCGCATGTTCCGGGCAGAGCTGAAAATCCCAGTGATGGTCAATGTTTGGCATTATGGGCATTTGCTCTAAGCGTTCTATTAACATTGGCCCTAGCGCATCGTCGCCACGCATATCATTACCCTGGGCAACTATCCACAAACTTTTATTGGCGGGTTTGGTGTTCAAGTTGTATAGCCCGTTAGTAATGAGATTTGTGCCACTTTACATGCTTGACATCTTAGATTCACCCTATAAACTTAGCCTTAGCTCGAAAGAAAGTCTCTTGGTTATATTCTCACGTTCGTTGTTTTACTCGTAAATCTTCGTCCTGTAGTTGTTTAGTACCAGTCTAATTTCCTGCTATTTACACCTCTTTGCAGGTACTCGTTTAAATAATATTTAGGATATTTTTATGTCTGAAACAGTGAATGGAACTGTTAAATGGTTCAACGAATCTAAAGGTTTTGGTTTTATCGAGCAAGAGTCTGGTCCAGACGTATTTGCTCATTTTAGCGGTATTGCCGGTTCCGGATTCAAAACGCTTATCGAAGGCCAGCAAGTGCGCTTTACGGTTACTCAGGGTCAGAAAGGGCCTCAAGCTGAGAACATTGAAGTTGTTTAATTCTTTTTTTTAAAAGAAAAGTTTAAGTGGGGTATTGGTCCCGCTTAAGCCAGATGTTATAAACAAAAAAATAGGCTAAATGCCTGTTTTTTTTGTTTTGGAGAAGGTCAGAGTCCTTGCCAGCTTGCTTGACCCCAGTCCTGCTGATTATTCAGAGCGGTCCTGGTAACTAACTCACCGCGTTCGCTTTTTTAACAACAGTTCTGCTTGGTGCTTCATTCTTCTTGGTGTAATCAATTATAAGTTCTGCTGCACGTTTATAACCACCCGCGGCCTTAAGAACCTGCCCGTACGCTTTAGTTCGCTCTTTCATTTCGGGGTCATTGATCACCGCTTCTACACCCTTCTTGATTTTGCTCGCACTCGGAGTTGCGTTGGCTAAGGTTTTCGCAATGCCCATCTTTTGAAGACGCCGACCATTAAAGGCTTGTTCAAACTGTTGAGGGCAAACAATGACGGGAACTCCAAAGTAGAGGCCTTCGTTAAGACTATTCATGCCCCCGTGAGTGACGAATGCACTTGCGTGTTTAAGAATGTGCAGTTGCGGCACGCGCGGGTAAGCTTTGATATTGTCCGGTAAGAGGCCGAGGTCTTCCAGTTTTACCGTGTTGCCAATGGACATAATGACTTCGTAATCGCTGTCTTTTAATGCCTCGATGCAGTTTTTGAAAAATGCCAAGCTGTCGTTATGAAGTGTGCCCAGTGATACATACACCAGTGGTTTTTTGCCAATGCTCAGGAATTCTTCGTCAATTTCGTCTCTCTGATCAGGGATTGACGCCCCGACAAAATGAAAGTTGCCCTCCAGCTTATCGACAAAAGGTTGATATTCTGGGGTATTAAACACGATGTTCAAATCTCCAACGCAGGCAAACACGTCAAAGATGTGGTAGAACAAGCCCTTGTAAGTCACATTTGATCGCCCAAGTACGTTGATAAGTAGTTTTCTTGTCCAAGGGATAATGCGAGGGGCGCCAGTGAGAAGTATTTTGCTAACATGTGCGCCCATTCCGAGGTCAGAAAAGGGTATCCAGGGTGAGCTTACAACGGTGGTAAGGGAGTTAATTCCAGGTATGCCCAGCGATTCGGCAAGGTATTTTGCCCAGATACAACATGCATCATAGATAATGTAATCGATCTCTTCTTCGCGGGCTATTTTTATTAGGTCGTCGATACATGCGTCCATCATGTTCAGCTCTGCGACAGCCATGGTAAGTATGTCTTTCCCTACCTCTGGGTTGTGGTGATACTGAAACCATTTGTCATACGTTCTGAACTCCACGCCCAAGTCGGTAAATTTGGCTCTGGAGTCTTCGCCAGCGTAGTAGATAACTTCTTCACCTTTTGCGATGAGTTCGGTGACCAGTCCGACGGTTGGGTTAATATGCCCGCTGGCCCCAGGCAGATTAAAAAACATGACTTTAGACATTAATTGACCTCTTTTTTTGCGCTCATTATACGGTTCAAACATGTATAAAAAAGCAGTTTGTTTGGATTGCCAACTAATTACATGTAGGTTGGCTTGTTAATCGCAGCGAGGAGTGATGCTACCCTTATTTTCTAAATAGAGTTGTGATCCCGGTCAGGTTCCGAAATCGTTTAATCAGCGGGAAGTCTACTCCTTACTATTCAGGCTGGGCGTGACGCAGGAGAGGTGGTTTTACGATAGGCTATCAATAGCAGGTACTTGAGCTGAGGGCGGCCGAGTCTCTCAAACGCGAAGGTGGCCACTATACCAGCAATGACATGATTAACATGTTTTTTTATGTAAGAACCAAGGATGATACGGAATGGGCTCTAGGTGTCGCGTAGAGCCCCCTAAAAGAAAAATTCGGTTCACGCAAAGGTATCGATACAAAATAGCCAGCGGGCTTGATCGCTATGTCAGACCTTAACGTGAGATGCTCTTTCCATTTATACGGTATCGCTTAGAGCGCTTGTTATTCATTTACCCAGCGCATACACCCCATTTCAAATCTATGGATGAGCTGAGGGTGGTGAGGGTAGATTCGAATAACATACTCTTTAAGGCCTGCGTAATCAGGTTTAAGCATAAGGGAGAATAGAGACTGGCCAGGTTGAAGCTCTTTTTCGTAGGTAAATACTTCCTGTGCTTCGGTAGTGTGACTACCTACAGAGTCCGGATTAGTCACGAGGCATTCGATGCGAACGTCGTCCGGGGATAGCTTGCCCAGCGAGATCTCCACCTTAATGATGATGTATTCCCCCTCACGGATACTGCTGCGCTCTTGATCGCGCCTGGTAATGCTGACCTGTGGCCACTCATGGCGCACCTTCTTTTTCCACTGGCTTAGTTCTTTGGCAACGGCGTAGTTGTTATCGGCAAAGACGCGGCCTTTTCTTGTGGCCGGGGCATAGTAACTCTGAAGGTAATCCCTAAGCATGCGCTGGGCGTTAAAGCGAGGAATGATTGAACTCATGGAGGCTTTGGAGCGTTCAATCCACTTTGAAGAATAACCCTGCCCATTGTGATCGAAATAGCAGGGAATCACTTCGTATTCGAGTAGATCCAGCAGTTCATTTGATTCCTCCTTATTAATGTATTCAAGGGAATATTGCGGGCCGTGAGGCGTTATCGCCCAGCCATTTTTGCCATCATATCCTTCACCCCACCAGCCATCGAGAACGCTGAGGTTGATTACTCCATTCAGGGCGGCTTTTTCACCTGAGGTGCCGCTTGCTTCGAGAGGATATTCGGGGTTATTCAACCAGACATCGACGCCTGAAACGAGCTTGCGGGCGATGGACATGTCATAGTTTTCTACCAAAATAATTTTGCCAATAAACTCTGGAGAAACGGAAAGCTCATGGATGCGTCGAATCAAATCCTGGCCGGGCTGATCGTGGGGGTGAGCCTTGCCGGAAAATATGAGCACGACGGGACGACTTGGGTTGTTGAGAAGTTTTTTGAGCCGCTCTAAGTCAGAGAAAATCAAGGTGGCTCGCTTGTAGGTGGCAAAGCGGCGCGCAAACCCAATCACCAGTAGGTCAGTTTTTTGCGGGCTGAGGTAATGGGTGAGGCGGCGGAGCTGTGATTCACTGCAACCGTTGCGGTGGTATTGTTTAGCAAGCCGCTCGGTGACCGCCTCAAACATTTTGGATTTTAAGGACTGGCGAATGCTCCAAAAGCTGTGGTCAGCGATATCGTATACTTTTTGCCAATATTCGTTGTTAAGTAGCTCGGTACGCCAACCGCCGCCATAAAGCAGGTCGAAGTAGTTTGCCCACTCACTGGCAAGAAAGGTGGGGACATGTACGCCGTTAGTGACATATCCAAGTGGGTTCTGTGGGGGAGGGATTTCTGGCCAAATATAACTTTCCATATCGGAGGCGACGCCGCCATGTATGCGGCTGACACCATTGTGAAAGCGGGAGCAGCGTAGAGCAAGGGACGTCATATTGAAACCACTGCTGTTTATGGGGCTTTCGCCCAAGGCTAAAAACTCTTCTGTTGAAAGTTTTAACTCCGTTATATAGGTACTGAGATAATGAGTAATTAAGGAACGGTCAAAAATATCATGCCCTGCTGGTACTGGAGTATGAGTGGTAAATACCGTGTTAGATGCCACTGCCTCGAAGCTACTATGTGGGTCTAAGCCGGAGCAAACAAGCTGGCGACTCCGTTCAATAATCTGAAAGGCAGCGTGCCCTTCATTGATATGCCATGTGCTTGGTTTTAGCTTAAGTGCGTTGATAACCCGCACACCACCAATTCCCAAAACCATTTCCTGCAAAAGGCGTATGGACAGGTCGCCTCCATAAAGTTGCTGGGTGATGCGACGATCTTCCGCGCTATTGAGCTCGATGTCCGAGTCCAGCAGATAGAGGGTGATATGTCCGACCTTTGCACTCCATACTTTGAGGCTTATTTGGCGGTCGGGGGTATCTAGCTCAATGATTAAGTACTCCCCGTTGTCCTGTCGAACAGGGGTGATGGGTAGATCGTTGAAACGTACTTCGTGACTATGAGCAATTTGGTTACCGTAAGGGTCAATGGCCTGAGTAAAGAAGCCTTGGCGGTAAAGTAGGCCGATGGCGACAAAAGGGATGGCCATATCGCTGGCTGCCTTGCAGTGATCACCGGCGAGTATTCCCAGGCCGCCTGAGTATATGGGAAAACTTTCGTGCAGCCCATATTCGGCACAGAAATACGCCACCAGATCATTGTCTACATCCAGTGTTTTGCTGACCTCTACTTGGTTTTTATTATGCAGATAGCTTTCGTAGGCGGAGAGAACGCGATTATAGTCCTGCATATAAACCGGATCACTGGCCGCTTTTTCAAGCTTGTCCTGTTTAACTCTGCGTAGAAAAACTTTGGGGTTGTGGTCAGTGCTGTTCCAGAGGGCGGAATCAAGGCGGAAAAACAAAGCGCGGACTTGGCGATCCCAGCTGTAGTAGAGGTCATCAGACAAATCTTGCAAGCGACTCAAGCTGCTGGGAATATTCGGTTGAACCTCGAGGATAAATCGTTTGCCGCTCATGTTAGCTCTCCCTGATTTTTAAGATATGTATGTATTAGGAAACCTTTGAGATATTTATTCTCAATCTTTTTTGCCGGAACTTGCTCAGAGGTTCCTCAGCAAGAGTAGTCCTGTTAACGTTGGGGCTCAACCCTATTTTTTGGAAAAATTAATGTCTTCTATGCGTACTGGAAAATGATCGTTCTGGGTGTCACTAAAAAAGTGTTTTAGGGCTTTGTGGATGGTAGGGAAGGCGAGCTCATTCCAGGGGATATCGCTTTCTGAAAAGAGTCTAGATTCCAGAGTTTCTTCGCCTGCGCCATACTCCCCAGCCAGTAATGAGCCGCGATAAAAAATATAAACCTGACTGATATGAGGGAGGTTGAACATGGAGTAGAGCTCAGGGTTTGATACCTTGGCCAGTGCTTCTTCCCAAGTTTCTCGCACGGCGCTTTCTTCTACCGTTTCACCATTTTCCATAAAGCCAGCAGGTAAAGTCCAATATCCCTTTCTGGGTTCTATGGCCCGCTTACAAAGCAGCACTTTATTATCATGCTCGACAACGCAGCCCGCAATGATTCGGGGATTTTGGTAATGAATGGTCTCGCAGTCATTGCAGACAAAACGTAGCCGATTGTCCCCTTTTGGAATTTGCTGGGATACAGAGGAGCCGCAGTCGCTACAGAATTTCATATTCGCTTGCCCTTGGTGTAAGTGAAAGAGGTTTCTTTTTGGCCAATGCTAATGTAGGCATGAAAAGGTGTGCGCAAAGATAAGCTGTGTATTGGCCTACTATTAAGCAGAGATAAAGAGCGCCACCGCTTATAGATGGCGTATTGAGGAGTATAACTCGCAGAAAGCGGTGTTATATAGCGCTAGAGGCTAAATAATGAGGCCGATTTGCGCCCAGTATCGGGTGGTGGACGCAATCATAGGTTAATTCTATTCGGCTATGAGTATCAAAGGGAGGTTAGCGGTTAGGGAAGCTTATAACTCGTTTTGCACTTTTGTTTTCATAAGTTTTGGAGCGGACTGCTGTGTGCTTGGAAGGGGTATTAGCTTGGGTTCCTGTCGCCTCATTTAGTACATAGCGCAGCTCGTCAAATGAGGTGTGCATCATTTCTGATATACGAATGCAGGCTGCCATGGGTGTTGTTGCCTTGCGGCGCTCCATATCAACTTGGAACTGCAAGCCCTTTAAGCGCCGGCGCTGGGGTTCTGGTGCGCTGTCGATTAATTCGTTGCAGAGCTTAGCTCTGAGTGCTTCAAATTCTTGAGGGTCTTGTTTTGCTAGCATTGCTAGCTCATCAAAGTCCGGCATAATTCCAGGCATGGTAGCGCCTCCTTATTTCTAAATGCCGCGAAGCGGCAACAGCTTAACGATAGTGAGATGCATTCCTTTGTGAAGGGGTGGTGAATTTTCGATCCATGGGGTCCCTAGCTCAATTCCTACGTTTAAGGGCTTCACAGGTGCTTATGCTAAAACGTTGTAAGCAGCCCTTGAAAAACGCACATCTTATACTAAACTCATTGGTTGCTCTGTTTCAATGGGTCAAATGTAACGCTGTGGCGGACTTGTTATTCATTTTGGTAATTACAGGTTGGCTATTTCCTGGTCTGAAGGAATTAGTAGCGTCAAATCAGTTGCTTAAAGAGCTGCTCCTATTTTTCTTTTAGTTTTGTTATCACATTTATAATAATTAGATATAACGAGCGCTGCTGGGCATGTTGTTGTTATGATGTCATGAGTTCTTGGTCTAAACACCCTTCAGCCTGCTGACGTCAAAAAACTAAAAATATAACTAAAACATTATGCTAGATCATCTTCGCTCTTCTATTTCTGGTCATGAATATGACCTCGCTAACCCTGACCTACCTAATTCCGCTGTTTTAATGGCGCTAACGAATTGTGCCTCAGAGCCAGAGGTGCTGCTGACCCGTCGTGCTAAACACATGTCCAGAAACCCTGGAGAGGTTTGTTTTCCGGGTGGCAAATGGGAGGAGGGTGACGCTGACCTATTGACCACTGCGCTAAGAGAGTCTCACGAGGAAGTTGGTTTGTTACCCGAGTGGGTGGAGGTTGTTGGTGGGCTACAACCGATTGTGGCACGAAGTGGCCTTAATGTAGTGCCATATGTGGGTATTATTGATACAAGCTTGGAGTTACTGCCCACTTCTGATGAGCTGGATAAAGTATTTAGAACACCGCTAAGCTTTTTTATGGATGAGCGAAACATTAGGCCTTATCGTCATAACTTTAACGGTACAGAAATCTCATTCCCTAGTTTCGTTTATGAAGGCTACATAATTTGGGGGCTAACGGCATATATTATTGTTGATATGATTAACAATGTTTATGATGCTGGCGTAGAAATGGTTATTCGCTAGCAAGCTAGGTTCTCTAAAAGGGCCCTGATTAAGGCTTGTTTTGATATTTTAATAATAAATGTAATTGCTATAAAAGGGGAAGGCTGAATGCGTTATCGTTTGGGGGAAAGGCGAGTAGAAATAAAAGGTGACGATTACTTTATTGCAGATAGTGCGGTGGTGATTGGGTCGGTAGTTCTCGAAAACAATGCCAGTATATGGTTTAACTCCGTGGTACGAGGTGATAACGATTTGATTAGCATCGGAGAAAACTCTAACGTGCAGGATCTGTCTGTGTTGCACACAGATACAGGTTATAAACTTACCATCGGCAAGGGGGTAACTATAGGGCATAAGGTAATGTTGCATGGCTGCACTATCGGTGATCATAGTCTGATAGGTATCAATGCAGTGGTTTTGAATGGCGCCAAAATCGGCAAGCATTGCTTGATTGGTGCAAATACCCTGATCCCAGAAGGTAAGGAAATTCCCGATGGTTCCATGGTGATTGGCTCACCAGGAAAAGTGGTGAAAGAACTCAGCGATCAGCAAAAGATGTTTTTAGAAATGAGCGCAAGCCATTACGTGGAAAACTTTAAGCGCTTTAAGCGAGACCTAGTTTTAGACGAAAGCTAGCAGCTAGTTGGGGTCTAACAGTTTTGTATTTTTTAGGAATTTTTACTGGTTTTATAAATGCAGCTCAACACGGCCAACACGTTTATTTTCTGATGCTTCGTCTATCTTTGGTAGGCATGAGTATAAACGTTTGGCATCAATGTCAAAATTATGAATAAGATGGTTTTTAACTCCCTCCGCCCTGTTCTGGGCAAGTTCTAGTAAAACCTTGTCTGCTTTCGAGCTAGGTAATTCGTTCCTCGTGGTTACACCGCAAAGTGTGATGCCTATATCTGGCCTTTCTTTCATTAGCGTGGCAATTTTTTCTACATAGTCTTTTTGCGTATCTTCTAGGTCTGCTGAAGCAGTTGGGTAGTTAATAGGAGATAGCCTGATGGCGGTAAGCTTCTTCCCCCCCTTGTAAGCGAGTTCAGCAACAGTGATCATCGTGCCGTAGGGTTGAAGTGCGTGTTTAAGCAAGCTCATGCTGGCGCTACGTGTTGCCTTGGCTGAAGCTTGTTTGAGGACGTCAGAAAAGTTGAAATTTGGATCCGATATATTGCCCGTGACTGGGATATTGAGCTGAATGTTATTATTTTTATCTCGGAGTGTGTTTAGCGCCACGTCAAGAGGCATGGTGAGCTGCTTGTTTAAGCGCTTCCTTGTATCTTCTGAAGTGGGTTCTAGTTTTAATTTATTAAAATTAATCTCGGCTTTAGAGTCGAGTTCGCCACCTTGCATGTTGATCTGAGCTGTTGAATTAAGCTGACCATGTCTTATGCGATAGCCAGCAGACTGGTCCAAATAGGGCGAAAAAGGTAAAAGCTCAAGAGCCTCAATAGATAGCACAATAGCTGATGATGGCTTGGGGTTAAACACGTCAAAGGTGCCGCTTGCTTGAATCTTTGAATGGGAGTTCACCCCCCCTTGGAGGTGAATTTGACTGGGTAAGCCTTCAGGTACGTTGCTTAATGAAGAAATACTTAATTTATCCAATAAAAATTTGCTCGTAAAAGACGGTGAGACACTGGCATCAGTAAAGGCCAGCGCCCCCTCGTCAAGTTGGATATCATCTATCCGCCATGTAAAAGAGGGTGTCGAGGTATGAGAAAGGCCTTGTGTTTCTGATGCGTTTAAAGGGGTGTGATCTGGATTGTTAACAGTCTTATCATTATTTATATCAGGGGCTCCAAAATGTAACGCTTGGAGGCGTGCCAGTGTGGGCTCGAGAAGGCTAAGCTGTTTATCTTTAATGATATGTAGTTGGGCGTTCATGCCCGAGGACTGTATTTTCTCGATATGGAGTTTATTAAGAGGCTGGAGCTCCAGGTTTTGAATACTTAAGGCCTCGCTAAAAATAAATGGTGTGTGGAGGTTGCTGGCCTCAGGTTCTGCGTAAAGCCCACGAGCTTGATTAAGTTGAATATTTTCTATTTGCAGGTGATCTACGCCATTTAGCTTGATGTTTTGAATATCCAGTTGAGGTAGTTGAATCAGGCCTAATTTCTGCTGCTGGTCTAACAGGGCTGCTTGTTTTAGATTAAGACTACCCTGGAGTTTTAGATTATTTTTCCAGTTTGATTGATTTAGATTTTGGGCGCTAACACTCCATTGCGCTCCGAGCTCATCATGCAGATAATTTAATTGATTATTTTTTAATTCGAACCTGGCTTTCTGCAGGTTAAACCGCCCTGTTCCAGAACTACGTAAGGGTGCTATATCGTTATTAAGAGTAAGGCGCTGAATGATTTGTAGCTCAAGAAGAGAGGCATCTGCTTTGAATAGTTCTGCAGCGGGTTCATTAATGAATTGGCCAGAAATGTGGGGCTTATCTATGCTGAGTTCCGATTTTATACTAGCTTGAATGAGCGCTTTGTTTGTTGATTCTGGATTGATGTCGGCGCTAAGCAGTAGGGATAACTTATCGTGTTTGTACGTGGGTTTCAGCGTAGGACTGTAGGCGGATACTTCTCCTAGGTTTAATTTTCCTTTTATAAAGACAGAGGGGGGTGAGCCCTGGGTAAGCTTTATGCTTTGTTTGCTGTGCCACTCTATGGGTTTTTCAGTGATTACGTGGAATGTATCTTCGTTAATATTTACTTGTGTCTTGTTAAAATACACTCTGGCAGTCAGTTGACTTTTCTCTGCTGACTGACTGGAAAAGCGCTCTAGGTTTAATGCTTGGATATTGATAGTGGATGAAATATCAGGCATTTCAATTCGAAAGGTTGAATCCGCCACAACAAGCTTGTTAATGCTCAAAAGCCACGGCTGTTGTTCTTCCTTAGAGCCTGTATTTGTAGTGGAGGCAGGGTTCGTTTTTTCTTTGTTTTCAAGAAATACACCAATGTAAAAAGATTGGTTTTCCGTCTGAATGAGAGGAATTTGACTACTTTCCAAGACAATATCTTTTATGAGTATGTGGTGGTTGAATAGCTTCCAATATGGGAAGGTAGCGGATAATTTGCCGATATAAAGCGGAGCTTGTTCAGCAGTTTGGGTTTGCAAACCCGTGATGGAAAAGTGACCGGTGAAAAGATTAATGTCGATATCTTCAATCGTGCTCTCATCCGCTCCTAAGTGATTTAAGCTGTAGAGCAAGGTGGCTTTTGTGATGGGAGGTAGAGCAAGCAGGAACAGCACAAAAACCACAAAGAGGCTAACGGCTGTAGTGAGTAGTTTTTTAGGTTTGGAAGTATTTTTCACAGTTTTGGCGGGAGTGTATTGGTGGAAGGTTTAATGTAAAAGAAGAGCTTTAAGAGGTTTTTGTGTCACGGACATGTTCCTGCACACGGGCTGTTTTAATCATATTATCTTTCAAGTGCAGCGTTTCAACCTTGTAGCCAAAAAGATCCATGCAGATGTTGTATTCAGGGATAAACTCCAGCTGTTTTATAATCAGCCCGTTTAAGGTTTTGGGGCCGTTGGCGGGCAGCTTCCAGTCTAAGATACGGTTAATATCACGAATGGTTGCGGTGCCATCAATTAGAAATGAGCCGTCTTTCTGCGGGTGAATGTCTTTGCTGGTGGCGGCCATATCGGATGTGAACTCTCCGACAATCTCCTCAAGAATATCTTCTAGAGTCACCAAGCCGAGCACGTCTCCGTACTCATCGACAACAATTCCCAGGCGGCGTTTAACTTGCTGAAAATTGATAAGCTGCTTGTTGAGTGAAATGCCGGAGGGCACAAAGTGAGCCTCTCGTGTGTACTGCATAAAGGCAGCTTTATTGAGTTCCTCTTCATGAAAAAAACGTGAAATATTCCGCATGTGGAAAATGCCCACGATATTATTAACTTCTTTTTTATAAACCGGCAGTCGTGTGTGTTGCGAGGATTGTAGTTGGCTGGTGATATCATCAATATCTTCATTAATATCGATGCCGATCATTTCATTACGGGGAATCATAATGTCATCAACGGTGACTTTTTCAAGGTCAAGTATGCTGAGCAGCATGTCTTGGTGCTTACTGGGAATAAGACTACCAGCCTCATGTACTACCGTTCTGAGCTCATCCGTATTGAGGCTGTCGGCGTTGTGGTCACGAGCGGTGGCGCGCACCAGTTTGAGTAAACCGTTACTAATACCATTTACGAACCAGACGAGAGGATAAAGTATAAAGAGTAGAGGTTTGAGTATCAGCGATGCTGGATAGGCAATACGTTCCGGGTGTTGGGCTGCCAGGGTTTTGGGTGTTACTTCGGCGAAGACAAGGATGACAATGGTGAGCAGCCCAGAGGCCAGGGCGATACCAGCATCGCCCCAGACCCGAATGGCGATAATAGTCGCAATGGAGGACGCAAAAATATTCACGAAGTTATTGCCGATTAGAATGACGCCAATGAGACGGTCGGGTTTGTTGATAAGTGCTTCCACCCGTTTTGCTGAGGAGTGTCCCTTCTTGGCGTTGCTCCTGAGGCGGTAGCGATTAATGGACATCATTCCGGTTTCGGAACTGGAGAAGAATGCAGATAAAATAACTAGGCAAAAAAGAATGCCAGATAGCAGGGGGAGTGATATTTCGTTCAAAGCTTGAGAGCCTTTATTGCTGTGATCGCGCTCATGGCTTAGGTGCGTTGCAAAATGATTTCAAGAACCAGCTTGCTGCCAAAATATGCGAGTACGAGAAATGAGAAACCGATCATTGTACCTTTTATGGCGGTTATTCCGCGCCATCCGAGCTGGTGACGTCCCCATAATAAGACGCTAAAAGTAAGCCAGGCGGCGATGCTCAGCGTGGTTTTATGTACCAAGTGTTGGGAAAACAGGTTTTCAAGGAATAGAAAGCCACTACCAATGGATATGCTTAGCAGAATAAGGCCAGCCCAAATCATTTCAAAAAGCAGTTTTTCCATGGTCTGCAGAGGGGGTAAAAACTGAACTAGGCCGGTCATGTGTTTATGTTTAAGCTGATGGTTTTGGGCGTAAAGGAGCAAAGATTGTGCGACGGCAATTGCCAATACGCTATACGCCAGGATTGAAAGCGTGATATGAAACAGGATTTCTGAAGACAGTGCGGGCAGTGGAGTTGTCTTAGTATTAATGGAAAGTGATAGCAAAATACCCATGGCTGCGCTGGGGTAAGCGAGCAGGGCCAAGTTGCTGACGGGGCGGTAAAAACTGGCGATGATGGCCACAGCAGCAATAACCCAACCAAATAAAGATGCTATCTGAAAAAAACTGAAATAGATGCCTTCAGGTGTTTTGATGACCCCGTAAGCACTGAATGCGTGTAAAAAAAAGGCGATAAGCCCACTGCCTAATAAAATGGCTTTGTTGGCCTCAGCGTGGTGGCGCAGCTGGCTTGCCAAGTACACCGTGGCGCCAATATACGTGGACGCTGAAATTATTCCAAAATAAACCGGGTTCATTGCCTCATTCCATTCCTTTACAGCAGTGAAGGCAGTGTGGCATAAGACACCTGCTTTTTGAATACTCTCTCACGTTTTTAACTTGAAGTGGAATAAGCAATGGCGGAACGGCCCTTAGATGGCATTAAAGTACTTGAGCTCGGTCAGCTACTAGCGGGCCCCTTTACCGGAACTCAGCTGGCTTATTTTGGCGCTGAAGTCATTAAAGTGGAACCCCCTCAAGGCGGTGATCCTATTCGTGGTTGGCGGGTGGTGCAGGAGGGGACTTCACTCTGGTGGTACAGCATTGGCCGCAATAAAAAAAGCGTCACTCTGGACCTAAAATCGGATAAAGGACGCGAGCTTGTTTATGAGCTTATCAAGCAGTGTGATGTGCTGATCGAAAACTTCCGCCCGGGTAAAATGGAATCCTGGGGTTTGGGGCCGGAGGATATTAAGAAAGATTGCCCTGACTTAATCTACACGCGCATCTCAGGCTACGGCCAGACTGGCCCCTATGCGCATCAGCCGGGCTTTGCCTCTGTGACGGAGGGTTTTTCGGGCTTTCGATATCTGAATGGTTTTCCTGGAGAAGCGCCGGTCAGGCCTAACCTGAGCTTAGGGGATACACTGGCGGGGCAGCAGGCATTTATCGGCATACTGCTGGCTTTGCTACAGCGTAACAAATGCACGGGTGGAAATACTAAAGGCGGCGGCCAGGTTGTGGATGTGGCGCTTTATGAGGCGATGTTTAATACCCTTGAGGCCGTGGTGCCCGAGTACGATGGCGCCGGTGTCATCCGTCAGCCATCAGGGACAACTGTAACAGGTATCGTGCCTACCAATACCTACCGCTGTGCCGATGGCAAGTTTGTCATCATCGGCGGAAATGGCGATTCGATTTTTAAACGCCTGATGAAGGCTGCGGGCGCACCGGAAATGGCGGAGGATCCAGGTCTTGCTGATAACGCCGGCAGGGTAGAGCAGGAGCAGAAAATTGATGCGGTTTTAAGCGCTTGGTGCGCTGCGCATTCTTCGGATGCGGTGCTCGAAAAGCTGACTCAGGCAAATGTGCCTGGCGGACCGGTATTCAATGTTGAGGATATGATGAGCGACCCTCACTACCAGGATAGAGGGATGTTTGAGGCGGTGGATACCCCCGGCGGAAAACTAAAGATTCCGGCTATCACTCCAAAGCTACAGTCTACGCCAGGTCGCACAGACTGGGCTGGCCCCGGTCTGGGGCAGCATAATAAAGAAATTTATGAGAAGTGGCTGGGTTTGACGGAAGAAGAGATAGAGGCCCTGAAAGGGCTCGGTGTTATTTAGGCTAAAATCGTGTTGTGCTGGAAATATGATTCAGCTGCGTTCTTGCAAGCGCTAACTCCTTGTCGGTTTGTTTAATTTGCGAGTCTAACTGACCAGAGCGCTGATTAAGGTCTTTGATTTCCAGAAGAAGTGATGCTTTTTGTGCCACATTTCCTTGGGGTGAAATAAGCAATCCCTCCTTGGCTTTAAGCTGTGTCTTAATCGTTTTTAGCTCGCTTTCTTGTTTATTGTTCTTGTCTTGGAGTGCCTTGACGCGCTGACTGGCAAGATGCACCTTTTTACCTGCCCGATAGGCCTTGATGAAGGCGGGCTCTAGGTCTTTCGGACACATTCCTTTGTATTGGCTACCTCGTTTCCCCATGGAGTAGGCGCGGCTTGGATTACAAAAGGCCCTTGCACCACGCTGATGGCCTTGTTGGTAGGTGGCTAAATCTGGTGCAACGCCATGTTTGGCGCAGGCAGAACGGTGCTTACCAATCTGGGCTTGCCCATACCCTTTATTTCCATCTTCATACCCGATAGCTTCCCAGTTGGCGAGCTTACATTCGTCTTCATTTAGACTGGCGCAAGCCGTAAATATAAGTGGAAATACAGCGATTATAAGAAGTTTTAGGCGTGACATAAATGACTTACCATGAGTGAGGATTATTAAGGGGTGTTATTAAGGTATAGCACCTTCCTGGTTTTTTATTGATGCGAAAGCCTAGAGGTGGGTCTAAAAGCTACTGTTTAGAGCTGCTCGAGCTTCCAATATCATTTACCTGAGAATATCGAAGTTGTGCTATAAGGAGGTAACAATAACGTGAGGTAAAATATTGTGAATGGGCCTCGGCATACTGTGTTTATTATTCTATTCATTGCCAGCGGTTTCTTGTCAGCCAGTTCGCAGTTCAAATCGCTGGATTGGCAGGTTCTGGAGCGTAACGATGGGGTAACTGTATCGGGTAGAGGGTAGAGGGTAGAGGGTAGAGGGTAGGCTTAGTTCGCGGGAGATAAAGTCTGTTACCGAAGTGCCTCAAGCCCCAGAGATGCTGTTAGCTTTAATGGTAGATTATCCCAATACCACAACTTGGCGGCGGAACGTTAAGAGTGTTACCAAGGGCAGATCCATCGATGAAGACAATTGGTTTATTCACTATGTGACTGATCTACCGTGGCCACTGAATGATCGTGTGGCTTATCTAAGATGTCAGGTGCTTCGCGATAATGCGAGCGGAACTATTACTTATGCGTTTGAGTCGGCTCCTACTGAAGGTGGCTTGGGGGAGAAAGAGACACTCAGCGCTTCATACACGTTTGTGCCTCAGGGAAACGGAAAAACGGAAGTAACGTATCAAGTCATACTGGATTCACCTATAAAGGTGCCAGATTGGTTGGTAAATGCGTTGATAGGTGGCTCTTTTAAGACTCAGATGGAAATGCTAAAGGACGCTGTTGCCCTTCCTGGCTATATGGCTGCAGACTAGTGCGCGGGCGATTAAGTGCTGGATATCAATAGTGAGTTCGTCGCCAGAATAAAAATTAAAGGCCAGGGAAGCCTGTTGAGCGAGGGGTTCAAGGGCGTGCAGCGGCATGGACAGGATGAGTAGCAGGGTGGCATGGTTAAGTTGTCGAAATAAAGGGCTTGCCACTGCAGTATGTCGGATAGGCATTTAGTAGTGCTTCCGATCAATAGTGGCACCGTGACTGCCTTCCATGGAGTCGTGAACTTGTCTCAGCCAGTGGTCACCTTGTTCGTCCCGACTCTGGGTGTACTCCGGGTCGGCAAGGTAGCCTAGCTCGTAGGCTTCAACCTAGGTGGGAAGTGGTGGGGCTTCGACGCAAGCAAGCAGGGTGAAACATAGGCAAAAACCGCTACCGAGAGGAGCTAGCCGTTGCAAGTGCTTGATAGAAAGGCAGCGTGTTGAGAGTACTTCTTTCATTCCTTAATCAGTGCCCGTAACTCTTTTTTATAAAGGGGTAGTACGCTTTCTTTAAACCCCATATGAATATTCCGGATAACGCCGCTGCTATCGACGATGAAGGTGGTGGGCATTGCCCGCACACGGTAAAGCTGGTTAACACTCAGGCCTGGGTCAAAAAGCATAGGAACCGTCAGTGAGAGTTCTTTTGAAAATGCGCTGACATCCTCAAGCCTTGAATCAGCACTGACCGCGAGAATTGAAACTTTATCTTTGCCAAGGTCTTGCTGGAGTTTCTGAAAGTGAGGTAGTTCTATCCGGCAGGGGCTGCACCAGCTGGCCCAGAAGGTGATAAGAACGGTTTTGCCATGCTGTTCCGCCAAGCGAATACTTTCCCCACTAAGGGATTTGAGGGTAAAGTCCGGTGCGACCGAGCCAACAACGACTTCTTCAAATTTATTACCGAAGACATTGGCGTTTTTGATGGGTTTTAATACCTTCGATCCAAGTTTATTGCCAAGGGCTTTGACGTTTTCTATGGGGTTTAATACATCCGCATAAGCGCTTGAGCAGATGATGCCGGCAGAAATAACGGCTAACAAGTAGGGGAGGTATAACTTCTTGGGTAGTATAGTTGGCATATTTTACTTTTCCTTAATGCGTCAAAAGCGCAGGCTGATCCCTATGGACAGTTCTGGATTATGGGTGATTTTATTCTTTTCCAAAAGCCCGCAGTCCATCATTTTCTCAGCGGAGGCTCGATTCTGAAGTGGGTGCTAAAAAGATGATGAAAATCGTATGTGATGAAAATATTCCGCTTGCCGAACATTATTTTGCCTCGCTAGGAGAGATAAGCTTTTATCCCGGTCGGGAAATAAGCGCGGAATATGTTCGGGATGCAGATGTGCTGCTGGTTCGCTCTATCACCAAGGTGGATGAACGCTTACTTAAAGGCAGCCGTATTTCCTTTGTTGGCACCGCGACCATTGGCGAGGATCATATAGATAAACGCTATTTGCGTCAGGCTGGTATCGGCTTTTCCAGCGCACCGGGTTGTAACGCCAATTCCGTGGCTGAATATGTGTTAGCGGCACTCTTTGACTGGTGGGAAAACCCAGAGATTGTAAAAAGCGTTTCCAGTCTTGACCAACTTAGTGTCGGCATTGTGGGGGCAGGTAATGTAGGTGCGCGGGTGAAACTGCTTTGCGATGCGCTGGGAATTTGCGCTTTTTGCTATGACCCCCTTAAGCCAGAGTGGGCACATATTCAGTTTGAGGATCTTCGCACTGCCGATGTAGTAAGCTTTCATACGCCGCTGACTCATGGTGGCCCGTTTCCAACTTACCACCTCGCTGACCAGGCATTCATTGAAAGCCTGAAACCGGGAGCGTTGCTGTTAAACAGTGGGCGAGGGGCCGTGGTGGATAATGCGGCCCTTATAGATGCACTTCAGCGAGGCCAGCGCCTGCATGTGTGTTTGGATGTGTGGGAGGCAGAGCCTAATATTAACTGTGAGCTGGCAGCCGCTTGTTATTTGGCGACACCGCATATTGCCGGTTATAGCTATGACGGCAAAGTGGCGGGAACGCGTATGTTGTATCAGGCACTGTGTCAGCATTTGTCTTTGGAAAGTCCACCTCAATCATCCAGTGAGGTAGCGCGGATTGACATTCCTCAGTCGAAACTGATTGCCTCAAAGTCTGCTATTGCTGCTTGTATTCGGCATGCTTATTCAATCCGGGAGGATGATGCCGGCTTAAGGGCGTTGCTGGCCACTGTGACGGGGGCTTCTGAGCTTTCTGAGGGCTTTGATGCTTTGCGCAAAAGCTATCGAAAGCGGCGGGAGTTTTCGTGTTATACCTTTAGCAGGGATGGCTTGGTCTTGCGGGATCAAGCGCACCTAGAAAAAATAGGTTTTCTGCCCAAGTAGACGCGCTTATACCAGGCTTAAGCGGAAGGAGCGCTGTCGCTGATGTGTTTTGAATGCTTTGGCTTGAATCATCAGGGAGCTGGGGTGAAAGTTGCTGCTTTTTTCAAACTGCTCAAAAGCGCGCTGCATCATCGATTCAGTGATGGCGATTTCTTTGCCGTCGCTGGAAACTAGTGCAGCACCATTAAGGTGACTGTTCGCTTTAACTGCTCGCATGTTGCTGATGGGGCGCATAGACTAACCTTTTAAAGTTGAGCGAGGTGTGACATTGGCTGTTTATATAACAAGCAATTGTTACGGCCCTATTGCACACCAGTATCTGGGTTTGAACTTCTTGCCAGGCTACTCGTTAATGTTCGGTTAAGGTTTATTTTAGCTTGAAGATAGCAGAGAGGACGTGCTTTTTTCTACTAAAAACGGCGGTATTTAGGTGACAATATGTTATTGATTATGAATCTGCTCTAGGTTTCATCTGTAATATTTTGTATTTATGGTGGTTTTACTTGCTTGGTTTACAAGATGATAAGTGAAAGAAGGTTTCGTTTGGGGCTGATAATTAACCCTAATGCGGGTCTTGGTGGGAGTGTGGCCCTAAAAGGCAGTGATGGCGCCGGAATTGTGGCCTTGGCCTTGTCGCGTGGCGCCAAACCTAAAGCCTATGAGAGAGCGGCTTCAGCGTTGGCAGTATTAACTCCCCTTAAAGAGAAAGTAGGCATCGTCACAGTCCCTGGAGCTATGGGTGGGGAGTTGGCAAAGGCCTTTGGTTGCGAATATAAACTGCTCGAAAACCTGGTGAATGAAGTGGCCAGCTCAGCGCAAGATACTCAAAAAGCGGCGCTTGCTATTTGTCAGGAAGGTGTTGATCTTTTGCTTTTTGCGGGCGGGGACGGCACAGCACGGGATATTTATTCGGCAATTGGTAAAGGGCAAATCTGTTTGGGAATTCCCGCTGGCGTTAAAATGCAGTCCGGCGTTTATGCCAATACGCCCCATGCGGCTGGAGAGCTGCTGAAGATGATGATGGAGGGTGAGCTACTAAGCCTGTCTGAGGCGGAAGTTAGGGATATTGATGAAGAGGCCTATCGCCATGGGAAGTTGCAATCACGCTACTTTGGAGAGCTGCGCGTCCCAGCAGACTTGCGCTACTTGCAGCATGTGAAGTGCGGTGGAATCGAGCGGGAGGAATTAGTGCTAGGCGATATTGCTGCCGAGGTGGCTGAATCTATTGAAGAGCATAGCCTCTGCATTATTGGTGCGGGCACTACTACAATGGCAATAAAGGAGGCGATGGGTGTTGCGGGTACTTTGTTGGGTGTCGACGTGCTACAGGATGAGCTTTTGCTGAAAGCCGATGCGACCGAGCGGGAAATTTTAGACTTACTTGCTGAGCGGAATATCGATCAGCCAGTTAAATTAATTCTGACTCTTATTGGTGGGCAGGGTCATCTGTTCGGCAGGGGGAATCAGCAGCTCAGCCCTCAGGTAATCCGATTAATAGGAAAAGAAAACATTGTTGTAGTGGCCAGTAAAGCTAAGTTAAGTTCCCTGGAGCGGCGACCTATAGTGCTGGATACGGGGGATGAGAGCTTAAATAGGAAAATGGCGGGTTATATGTCTGTTATTACAGGTTATGAGGATCACGTTATATATCCTGCTGAATAACATCCTTGTTTAGCCTTATTTCCATTAGTGATAGTGTCCCTTTGCGCCCCAGGTAGTCAGCTAATAAAACTTGATCATCGTAGTGCGCTTACGTAGTATGACGGCCTCTTTTGCAGGCTTTTGTTTTTAAGCATTTTTTGTTTATAGGCAGCCCGCTTAGGGTACGGGGGTTGAGGTGCGTGTAATGTTTTCGCCCATGATTCCTTTCATGTAGATAATAATAGTAGTTTGAGGCTGGTACACGAGTCGTTTTCTTTTTATGCGGCGCCTGGTCTCAGTATTTATCAAATATTCCAATGAGGAGCAATATGATGCGTGACGTAGTGATTGTTGATAGCGTTCGTACGGGCCTGGCTAAATCTCACCGTGGTTCTTTTAACATGACAGCACCTGCTGATATGTGTGGGCACTTGGTAAAAGCGTTAATGGAACGCAACCCCAAAGTTAATCCCGAAGAAATTGGTGACTGTATTGTAGGTACCGGCCTTCCAGAAGGGCCACAAGGTTTTAACATCGGCCGTATCGCCACTATTGTAGGTGAACTGCCAATTACAGTTTCTGGTCAGACCGTTAGCCGATACTGCTCCTCTGGTTTACAGGCAATTTCTACTGCAGCAAACCAGATTGCCAGTGGTTATGACGACGTCATTCTTGCCGGTGGTTGTGAAACTATTTCCATGCTGAAAGCGCCTAACATGACCAATGCAATGAACCCAACAGTGGGTCAGAAGCAACCTGGTATCTACTTGCCAATGGGTCAAACTGCTGAAACTGTAGCGCAGCGTTATGGCGTAACTCGTGAAGCGCAGGATGAAATGGCACTGTTGAGCCAGCAGCGTGTTGCGGCAGCTCAAGAGCAAGGCCTTTTTGACGACGAAATTATTCCAATGACGGTGACTTACTCCAAAAAAGACAAAATGACTGGAGAAGTTACTCAGCTTGAAACGACTGTTGATAAGGACGAATGTAATCGCCCAACCACAACTCTAGAAGCGTTATCAACACTGCCTCCTTCATTCAATCCAGAAGGTACAGTAACTGCGGGTAACTCTTCACAGTTGGCTGATGGTGCCTCCATGTGTTTGCTTATGAGTGCTGAGAAGGCTGAGCAGCTTGGTCTTAAGCCAAAAGCATATTTCCGTGGTTTTGCCGTTGCCGGTTGCAGCCCTGATGAGATGGGCATTGGTCCTGTTTTTGCTGTGCCTAAGCTGCTGAAGGCCGCAGGCCTTTCTGTTGATGATATCGATATTTGGGAACTGAACGAAGCGTTCGCATCACAGGCTGTATATTGCCGTGATACTTTGGGTTTGGATCCTGCCAAATTGAACCCCAATGGTGGTTCTATTGCAGTGGGTCACCCTTATGGTATGACTGGTTCACGTCTTGTGGGACACGCTGCGCGTGAACTTCAGCGTCGGAAGCTTAAGTATGCTGTGATCACTATGTGTGTTGGTGGTGGAATGGGTGCTGCGGGCTTAATTGAAGCTTGCTAGATTGTTGTCACACTCTGTTACTTAGCAGCCGCTAGGCAGTAGTTGTTCGACATTAAAAAACGGGTGGAAGAGTTTCTTTCATCCGTTTTTTTTTGCTCCATTCAGTGGTAGTTTAAGCCTCATAGTTTTGGGCAAGTATTTTGAGCTCGACACCCTAGAGGTAAACGCCCTTATGAGCCCGCTTTATTTTACCCGTTAGGATAAACATTAGTATGAGTAGTAAAAAACCAGGTGACCTGGAAGATGTGCCAAGCCTTATGCTAAGTAAGGATGATGTTATGTCACGCCCACCTGTCTCGGGAGGAAAAAAGCCCAAGCCGAGGAAAAAGGCTAAGGGTGATAGCCCTTCATCTGGTAGCTCTCCTCTTATTACACTGACGCTCGTTCTTTTGCTCGCATCGGTGGGTTTTCTCTACTATCTGCTCTATGAAGAACGGCAGAATATACGTGCTAGCGAAGAAAAGCTGGCGAAAACTCTCGCATCACTTAGTCAGCTCGGCTCTCAGCTTAACGTGCAAGATATAGCCCTATCAGAAACAGGTGGGAATGTAGAGAAGCGTCTGGCCATGCTAGATAGCGAAGTGCGAAAACTCTGGGCTTTGTCGAACAAGAAAAACAAAGGCAGCATTTCCTCCAATACAAAGGCTTTGGCTGATCAGAAAAAAGGGCTTGCCTGGCTATCCACAAAAGTGAAGGCCACAGAAAAAAAAGCATCTTTGCATTCCGAGGGGCTTGCTAAGATGAGTAATCAGCTCGCTGAGGCGCAGAAGCAACTGTTGTCGTTGACTGAAATTGAAAAGAAAGCCGATCAACTTGGCAAGCAGGTTAGTCGCTTGTCGAAAAGTGATAGCAAGGCTGCGGTTGACGCGCTCGGAGGTCGTGTAGAGGAGCTAGAGCTTTCTATTGCTGCCATCGATGCTCACCGGGCGCAAGTGAACCGTAATTTAGATAAAATTAGACGGGAGCTCACACGCCTCAGTGGCGGCGGGCAGTAGTTGCGCTAAAAAAGACTTGCAAAGTGAGCGTAATAAAGTAAAATGCGCGGCTCTTTCAGTCGTTATAGAGATGCTTTCTTGTTGGACGCAGCTCTAATCTAAATATATGACTATTGAGCGCTAGTGGTGGAATTGGTAGACACGCTGGATTTAGGTTCCAGTGCCGCAAGGTGTGAAGGTTCAAGTCCTTCCTGGCGCACCATCTTTAAGCTCGTATATTGAGCTATCTTTCTTGAATCCCTTCGTCTTGAAGCACCTCACCGTTTAGATATAAAATCTGCCACCTTGGCTGCCGTGTAGGTAGTTGTGCTTGTTTTGCATTTGGCCTTCTTAACTTAGGCGCTTATTAATATAAATATCTTGGTAGTTGTTTATGACTAGTTTTCGTGATTTACGAGAGGCTACGGCCTGGGAATTTCCGTTTGAAGAAAATGCTTTGCTCAGGGGGATTAAAGTTGATAACCCTGAGGGTCAGACCGTTCACTTCCTACACGGTAACGGCTTATGTGGTAAAACCTACTGGCCCATGCTGCAAGGTTTGACAGAAAAGTACGCACTGATGCTTCATGATTGCGTCGGGCATGGTGATAGTGACCCTGGTCAGGGTTTTATTAGCTGGGAACAGTCGGCCCAGCATGTTCATGATGTTATTCAGTACAAGATGGACAAGGGGGCACTCCAGGGCCCATTGCTCGGTTTGGGCCATAGTTTTGGCGGGGTTCTTACCTTGAAATTGGCTGCAAAATACCCAGATATGTTTCGTTGCCTAGTATTGATGGATCCGATCATTATGCCCGAGGCATTTATTGATATGGGGGCAGGCATGCCTAACCCTTTGGCGGATAAAACGCGCAAGCGCCGTAATCATTGGGATAATCCAGAGCAAGCCTTTAGCTATTTTCGTAGTAAATCGGCGTACAAAGATTGGTCTGATAAGAGTTTGAATAGTTTTATTACACACGCCCTATACGGTAATAAAGAGGGTGGATTGTCGTTGAAGTGCCCACCATCGGTGGAAGCGGATATCTTTAGCTCAACACCTGAGGGCTTGTGGGAGGATATTCGTAGCATTAAGGTGCCTACAACCATCCTCTATGGTGATAGCTCCTACCCGTTTATGGAGAGCGCCTGTCAGCAGGCGAGCGAAAACCCTAATATAAGCATTGAAAAGCTGGAGGGAAGCCACTGTTTTATGCAGGAGAACCCAGCAGTAGCGTGTGAACGAACCATGTTTCATTATGAACGTTTGATGGCTTAGGGTGATGAAAGACTGCTGGGAATATAAGAGGCGGGTTCTTTCACTTGTATATAGCTTGCTTCTATTACTATAATTAGCGTTTATATGTCATCCTTTCCACTATTTATTTTGTGGTAAAAAGGGCTTGAACAGGCTCCGAATTGTTCGCACAGGGATGCTGAATTGGTGTTTTGGACAGTAGCATTATCGGTTTTTTTAAAAGCCCATAGAGGGGTGATCAAGGCGCTACTGCTTTTGTTGGTATCTGGCCACGCGTTGGCTGACAATTATCTAATTGTAACTAACCAACGCAATCCGATTGATATGATTTCCTCAAATGAAGCCACATCGATATTTTTGGGGGTGCAACGTTTATTTGCCAGCGGGTATGAGGTTGAGATAATAGATCACCCCGTTAACAGTGATATTTATTCGAACTTTTATCGTTTGGTGACTTCTAAGAGTGTTGCTCAGATTCGAAGTCGCCGTGCCTCGCTAACGTTTGCTGGGGTCTCGCTTCCCCCAGAGGTGGTGGAAAACGATGAAGAGGTTATTCGTTGGCTGAAAAAACACCCAAATGGCATTGGTTATATTAATGAGAATAACCTTGATGAGCATATAAAAGTATTGTTGAGAGTGTCTGATAAAAATAAAAACGGTAACTTAGCTAAATAATTCCTTTCCTGCCCCTTCCATCTCTGCGCTCGCAAATAAACCTACTTTCTTTTTCTAAAGCATTACTCTATTTATCAATAAAGTAATGCTTGCCATAATTGGGGTGTATTGCTGTTGATGGAAAATAGTACATAATGGTTTGACTCCATATAGGAAATATGGACGCTAAGTTCCTTTAAATAGGACAGTAATTACTTTGGGGTAATGGGGTTTGTATGATAAAAAAAATAACTATTTTGATGTTTCTTGTCGTTATTTCGGGCTGTCAAGCGCTTGATCCTTTTGGTGAGCCCACCTATAAAGAGAGGCCCGCCAGAGAAAATGAAAATCGCTTGCGAGATCTTTCCATAGGGCTTCAGTTTGAAGAGGTTAGAAAGTATATGGGAGGTGGGCCGATCCATAACAGCATTGATCCCAAGCACCCCTTTTCTAACCCTCTGCTCAGTCATAACTATACGAACAAAGATGGACAGAAGATTGTCATCGATGTGTATGTTACCTATGCAGTTAACATTGGTTCCTGCCCGGAACAGTCTTATCGAAGCGAGCCAGCGGTTTTTATTGAAAATGTGTTGGTAGCGGTGGGTTGGGCTTACGTGAAAAAATACCAGGATGAGCTAGGGGTTAATGGTTTATGGATTCGCCGCGGCCGTGAATACATGTATCAGCAAGACTGCCATTAGTCTCTACGTAGCCTTTGGTGTAGAACTATCCAGAGGCGCTTGTTTGCCCCCTCCCTGGGAGGAGGCGAGCTTTACCGCCCAGCCAACCAGAGTCTTGCCCTGATTGCCCAGGTTGGTGAGTAACCGGAGGTGGCATAACGAATGCTGCCATCTTTATCGAGAATAAAAACGGCGGGGACGCCTTTGATACCATAGTTTGCTGAGAGCTGGCCGGAAGGATCGTTGATAACGGGAGTTTGAAGGGCTTTCTTTCCGGTATAGTTAAGCACTTCCTGCTTATCGCCAGACTGCATTGCAATGGAAATGAGAGGTTTCTCTTGGCTGAGTTCTGAAATGCTGGATTCCATGGTGCGACAGATACCACACCAGCTGGCCCAGAAGTAGACAATGGCGGGCTTACCTTTCAATTGATCAAGGTGGAAACTATCTCCGGCGAGGGTCTCGGCTTGAATGGCTGGTGCTGTGCCGCTGGCCATATCTCGGTTAATCCAAGCTTGGCCGCCAAAGAAAATAGCCAGCAAAATAAGCCAAGTGCTCGATTTTTTCAGACTCTTTTTTATCATGCTTTGAATATCCGTATAGGGTTAATCTGTTTCATAGCCGAGAATGGGCGATAACCATCGTTCTGTGGTTTTGACCTCATTCCCCTTGCGCTGACTATAATTTTCAACCTGATCTTTGGCAATTTTTCCAACGGCGAAATAGCTGGCTTCAGGGTGGGAAAAATAAAAGCCACTGACCGAGGCTGCAGGGTTCATAGCAAGGCTTTCGGTGAGAGATACGCCAGTATTGTTTTCCGCATCGAGTAGGGAGAATAGTGTCGTTTTCTCTGTATGGTCGGGGCATGCGGGGTAGCCTGGAGCAGGGCGGATGCCACGATAGGACTCTTTTACAAGCTCCTCATTGCTGAGGGATTCATCTTGGGCATAAGGCCAGAACTCTTTGCGAACCCGTTCGTGCAGTCTTTCAGCAAATGCCTCTACCAGCCTGTCAGCCAAGGCTTTTACCATGATGCTGCTGTAGTCGTCATGCTGCTCTTCGTAGGATTTTGCTAGATTATCTGTACCAAGGCCGGTGGTGACAACGAAGCCTCCCACATAATCCTTTAGGCCGCTCTCTTGTGGAGCAACAAAATCGGCAAGGCAGCGATTTGCTTTGCCCGTTGGTTTTTCTGTTTGTTGGCGAAGGTGATGTAAGGTGCTGAGTGTTTCAGTGCGAGTTTCATCTTGATAGAGAGTAATGTCATCAAAATTAACCTGGGCTGCGGGCCAGAACCCAATGGTGGCCTTGGCGGTAAATAGTTTTTCATCCACTATTTTTTTCAGCATGACTTGGGCATCGTCAAAAAGCTGCTGGGCTTGCTCGCCGATGATTTCATCTTGCAGAATTTTGGGATATCGACCAGCCAGCTCCCAGGAATGAAAAAAAGGTGTCCAGTCGATGTAGGGTACAAGTTCTTCGAGTGGGTAGTTGTCAAAGGTTTTGGTGCCGAGGAAGTTCGGTTTTGGTGGTGTGTAGCTAGACCAGTCAAACTGAAAACGATTTGCTACCGCATTTTCGTAGCTGAGGAATATTTCCTTTTTAGTTCTGTTCGCTCGGCGCTCTCTTACCAGATGATATTCTTCCCGTAATTCTGCTTTAAACTGTTCTCTCTGGGTTTTACTTAAAAGCTTGCTTGCGACTGAGACCGAGCGTGAAGCATCCAGTACATGCACAGTGGCGTTGCGGGTGTAATGTTGCTCAATTTTAATTGCGGTGTGGGCCTTGGAGGTGGTGGCGCCGCCAATCATTAGCGGGACATCAAACTCCAAACGCTCCATTTCTTTGGCGAGGTGTACCATTTCATCCAAAGAAGGAGTGATTAGCCCGCTTAGGCCGATAATATCGACGTTTTTTTCTTTCGCGGTTTGCAGGATTTTTTCTGCGGGCACCATTACGCCAAGGTCTATCACTTCGTAGTTGTTACAGCTTAATACCACACCAACGATATTTTTTCCGATGTCGTGCACGTCACCTTTAACCGTTGCCATAAGGATTTTTCCTTTGGCTTCGGTAGTGCCGGTTTTTTGCGCTTCGATATAAGGCAGTAAGTGGGCAACGGCCTGTTTCATAACGCGTGCGCTTTTTACAACTTGAGGGAGGAACATCTTCCCTGCGCCGAACAAGTCGCCCACCACATTCATACCTGACATAAGGGGGCCTTCGATAACATCTACCGGGTTGTCGATGTTCTGGCGAGCTTCTTCGGTGTCTTCAACAATAAACTGGTTAATGCCTTTTACCAGGGCGTGTTCAATGCGTTTAATAACATCTTGTTCGCGCCAGCTTAAATCGGGGCCGGTATCTTTGGCGGCACCGCCTTTAACGGTTTCGGCGATTTCAAGCAGGCGGTCTGTGGCATCGTCGCGGCGGTTAAGCACCACATCTTCTACGCGCTCTTTTAACTCGGGGCTGATGGCTTCGTACACTTCCAGTTGCCCAGCGTTAACGATGCCCATGGTAAGGCCCGCTTTAATGGCGTGGTAAAGGAATACCGCATGAATCGCTTCGCGCACGGGGTTGTTGCCCCGGAAGGAAAAGGAGACATTGCTGACCCCGCCGGAGCTGAGGGCATAAGGCAGTTCGTTTTTGATGTATTGGCAGGCGTTAATAAAGTCGACGGCGTAGTTGTTATGTTCCTCAATACCCGTGGCGATGGCAAAAATATTGGGGTCAAAAATAATGTCTTGAGGCGGGAAACCCACTTTGTTAACCAGTATATCGTAGGAACGTTTGCAGATTTCGATTTTCCGTTCAGCGGTATCTGCTTGGCCTTGTTCGTCAAAGGCCATAACAATAATTGCGGCACCGTATCGCATGCATAGAGTGGCTTGGTGAATAAAGTTTTCTTCGCCTTCTTTCATGCTGATGGAATTAACGATGCCCTTGCCTTGCACGCATTTAAGTCCCGCTTCAATCACCTCCCATTTAGAGGAGTCGATCATAATCGGCACGCGGCTGATATCTGGCTCTGAGGCAATTAGCAGCAGGTATTTCTCCATGGCCTCTTTCGAGTCGAGCATGCCCTCATCCATATTGATATCGATGATTTGTGCGCCGGCATCTACTTGTTGACGGGCGACTTCAAGGGCGGTGTCATAATCGTTTTCGAGAATGAGGCGGGCGAAACGGGCTGAGCCTGTGACGTTGGTGCGTTCTCCGACATTTACGAACAGTGAGTCGCTGTTAACTGTGAGGGTTTCTAAGCCACTTAAATGCAGGGCTGGGGTGGGTTGGGGTACTACGCGTGGCTGTGCATCATGCAACGCGCTGACGATAGCCTTGATAAAGGCTGGGCTAGTGCCGCAGCAGCCACCAATAATATTGATAAAGCCACTGTTTGCGAATTCACGCAGTAGAACCGCCATTTCTTCAGGCGTTTGGTCATATTCACCCATTTCGTTGGGCAGACCGGCATTGGGGTGAGCGCTAATATAGGTATTGGCGATACCGGATAAATCGGCAATATGTGGGCGCAGTTCAGCCGCTCCCAGTGCACAGTTTAAACCAATGGAGATAGGTTTAGCGTGCTCCACAGAGCGCCAGAAGGCTTCGCTGGTTTGCCCGGATAGTGTGCGCCCGCTGGCATCAGTAATGGTGCCTGAAATCATAATTGGGAGCGTGGTGCCTAGCTCGTCATAAACTTTTTGTACAGCGAAAATGGCTGCTTTGGCGTTAAGTGTATCGAATACGGTTTCAATTAGAATGATGTCTGAACCGCCCTCGATTAATGCTTTGGTAGCTTCTTCGTAGGTGCTGACTAGCTCGTCAAAAGAGACATTACGAAAGCCTGGTTGATTAACGTCCGGTGACAGTGTGGCTGTGCGGCTTGTGGGGCCAAGTACTCCGGCAACAAAGCGTGGTTTGTTCGGGGTGAGGGCGGTGTACTTGTCCGCCGCCTTACGCGCTGCCTGAGCGGATTCGTAGTTGATTTCGTAAACCAGGTTTTCCATCTCGTAATCGGCTTGAGAGATGGTGGTGGCATTAAAGGTGTTGGTCTCGAGAATATCAGAGCCCGCTTCAAGGTAAGCCTCATGGATCTCTTGAATAATGGCCGGCTGACTAATGGACAGAAGATCATTGTTACCTTTGACATCGCAGGAGTGCTGGGCGAAACGTTCTGAGCGATAATCGGCTTCTTCCAGTTTGTAAGCTTGTATCATCGTGCCCATTGCGCCATCAAGAAAGAGTATGCGTTCTTGCAGGGCTTGGTTCAGGGCGTTGATGCGATCGGTTCTGTTCATTATTGGGGAGGCCTGCGGAAGTGTGTTAGCTTGAAAAAATAAGCATTCTAGCAAAATGGTATGCAAATGTAGTGAATAAGTGATTTTCCCTGTTAAAGGGGTATAATGCAAAAATACTTGACTAATTAGGTTGGATTAAATATGACTGAGTTGACCTCGAATGCTCCGGTAGTGGACATCACTGAATCCGCTCAAGGTTATCTTGCTGAGCTTCTTGAAAAACAAAATGTTGATGGAATCGGTGCGCGGGTTTTTGTTGAAAAACCCGGTACACCTATGGCGGAATGTTGCATGGCATACTGTGCGCCTGACGAAGTGGTTCCTACGGATATTCAAATAGCCTGTAAGGGTTTTACTGCTTTTATAGAAGCTGAAAGCGTTCCTTATCTTGAAGATGCGGTGATTGATTACGCAAAAGATCGCATGGGTGGCCAACTGACTTTTAAAGCTCCTCACTCTCGTGTGCCCAAACTAGGCCCGAACCCTACGAAAGAACAGCTGATAAACCATGTGTTGCATGCAGAGGTAAACCCCTCTCTTGCCTCGCACGGTGGTAACGTGGTTCTGGTGGAATTGGTGGACGATGAAACCACGGCGGTATTGCAATTCGGCGGCGGTTGCCAGGGTTGTTCTGCTGTGAACGTCACCCTAAAAGATGGTGTGGAAAAAACCCTGCTTGAGCAGGTGCCTGGGCTTGAGCGGGTTATTGATGAGACAGATCATTCGCAGCGTGAGAACGCTTACTATAGCTAGTAGGCTGCACCCAAAGTGTTTCACGGGCAGGCTCCTGCTTTGTTCAGAATTAATGAGGGTTGCCACAAGCTAAACATGGCCGGGGTAAATTTCCGGCCATGTTATTTCCTTTAGTCCTTGTGTTCCTCATCCCAATCAGCGGGTTCGGCATAAAGGTCATAGTCATCGGCTGCAGTGATACGCGCCTCAAAGATATCTCCGGGTTTTAAATCCCATTCGTTTTTGGTTATCACCTCACCGTCAATTTCAGGGGCATCGGCCCAGCTGCGGCCGGTTATATTGTCTTCATCTACCTGATCGACGATTACTTGCAGAGTCTGGCCAACTTTTTTCTGTAAACGCTGTGCGCTAATTTGTGCCTGTTTTTCCATAAAGCGTGCCCAGCGCTCTTCTTTTACTTCTTCTGGTACATGCTCGGCGATGTCATTGGCGGGGGCTCCTT
The DNA here is from genome assembly GCA_002366835.1 of Gammaproteobacteria bacterium UBA3067. Taxonomy (GTDB): domain Bacteria; phylum Pseudomonadota; class Gammaproteobacteria; order Pseudomonadales; family UBA3067; genus UBA3067. Next base: position 15,872 of record DFBZ01000040.1, on the reverse strand, counting down.
CGACTGGGGAATATTTAAAACAGCCTACCCGATCAAGTTGAGCGGTCTCCAGCCAGTCTAGTAGGTGCTGAAAGTCAGCTTCGGTTTCGCCAGGAAAACCCACGATAAAGGTGCTGCGTAAGGTGAGGTCGGGTACGTCACGACGCCAGTTTTCGATGCGCCTCAGGCTGTTTTCCGTATGGGCTGGGCGTTTCATGTTTTTCAGAATCGCTGGGCTGCTGTGCTGAAAGGGAATGTCGAGGTAAGGCAAAATTTTCCGTTCAGCCATCAGTGGAATGAGTTTGTCCACATTGGGGTAGGGGTAAACGTAATGCAGCCGCACCCAAATCCCCAGCTGGCTGAGGTTTTCACATAGCTCCACTAGGTTACTTTTCACCGGACGACCTTGCCAGAAACCGGTGCGGTAACGGATATCGACACCGTAGGCACTGGTATCTTGGGAAATGACCAGTAACTCTCGTACACCCGCTTTGGCGAGTTTTTCAGCTTCATCGAGAATATCGCCCACTGGGCGGCTAACCAAGTCACCTCTCAAGTGAGGAATAATGCAGAAGGTGCAACGATGGTTGCAGCCTTCGGAAATTTTCAAGTAGGCGTAATGGCGAGGGGTGAGCTTTACGCCTTGGGGTGGCACCAGATCAATATGCGGGTTGTGGGCAGGCGCGGCATATTGATGAACGGAATTCAGCACTTCTTCATAAGCCTGGGGGCCAGTAACGCTCAGTACATCGGGGTATTTTTCAAGTATCTTTTCTTTATTTGCGCCCAAGCAGCCGGTGACAATGACTTTTCCATTGGCTTCCATGGCTTCACCGATGGTGCCAAGAGACTCTTCAATGGCCGAGTCGATAAAACCGCAGGTGTTGATGACCACGAGCTCCGAATCGTTGTAGTCATCGCTGATTTCGTACCCTTCTGTTTTTAGCTGGGTGAGTATGCGTTCTGAATCAACCAGTGCCTTGGGGCAGCCGAGGCTGACCATACCGATTTTTTTGCCTAATGGCTTATTACTCATAGATGAACTACCTTGATGCGAGAAACGGGACATTTTAGCAGCATAGCGTGTTGGTGAAAAATGGAGTGGCAAAGCGGTGAAGTTTGTTTTTAGTTTAATAGGGTTTAATCGGTCTGTGGGGCTTGGGGCAGCGCACAAATATTGGCTGCTGTGGTCTTGCTTGCTGGCGATTAGTGGCTGCCAGCAATTAAATAAACCGAATCAAGCACAGCTGCCCCTCGCTGAAAACGCTAGTGGCCAGCCAAGCTGGTGGAGGGCAAGTTTTCAGCTGAACTGGGATAAAAAAACATCTCCCCAGTGGCACTATGGTCCCTTTATTGCGGAGCAAGTGATTCTGCCTGTTTTGCAGCACCACACAGAGGATATCCAATTGTGGCGGTTTCATCGCAGAGCGGGCCTGGATGCGACGGGCCACAGTTTTAGTTTTCTCTATTATGCAGACCAAGGCAGCGCAGCATATATTAGTGAACGAATCAAAAAAAATGGGCCTTTGGGTGTGTTAATAAAAAAGGGCGCAGTGCTTAAGGTGGACATCAAACCTTACGCCGTGAAAGGCAGTGAAAAAGTTTCGGCGACCAGCGACCCCCACTGGACGCCAATTATGCAGCAAACCTGGCCACATTTTTTAATGGGCGTAAGTCGGATGTGGCTGGAGCAGGTCATTCTTTTTTCAAAGCAGATTGATTTAGCCTCTAGCTTGGAAAATGAAGGGAGTGCATGGGATGAAGGACAGGATTTTTCAGAACACTATATAAAAGTGCAGGCTGCACTGAGCCAGTTATGGCGTGAGGAAGGGAATCATGCCTATTTACACCACCTTAATGCGATTTATGCCTACCAGCCTTTGTTGCAACGTTATTAATAGCTACCATCTTTAGCATGCCTGCTTTAATCTATTTAAATACTTCTTCATGCTCACTTCTGGAATGGAAAATATTGGGTGGAGGATATAAACCGTCATTTGCGACAGTTGGTCATATTCTTTTTTCTGTAAGCACAGGTTGCGCTAACTACTCTAATCAGGAGTGATCAAATGCCGCATTGATTAGTGCTTGTGTATAGGGGCTTTGGGGTGCTTCAAAAATAGAAGTAGTGTCATTGTGTTCAAGCACTTCGCCTTCTTTCATTACAATGATTTCGTGGCTTAGTGCTTTTACTACGGATAGATCATGGGAAATAAACAGGTATGCGAGTTGGAATTTTTCTTGTAAGGATTGCAGTAACTCAACCACTTGAACTTGTACCGAACGATCAAGGGCGGAGGTGGGCTCGTCGAAGATGATTACTTCCGGGTTGAGCACCAAGGCGCGGGCGATGGCGATGCGTTGGCGTTGCCCCCCGGAAAATTCATGGGGGTAGCGGTTCAGTGCTGATTCTTCTAGGCCGACATCCAGAAGCGCTTGTTTGATGGCTTGTAATTTTTCGTCGCCCTGCAGTGTGCTGTGAATTTCAAGACCTTCACCAACGATTTCTTCAATCGACATGCGTGGGCTAAGACTGCCGTAGGGGTCTTGAAAAACCATTTGGATTTTGTTTCGGTAAGGACGAAATTGTTTTTGCTTGAGGTGATCAAGTCGTTGTTGACGATAACTCATTTCGCCCTCATAGGAGAGCAGTTTTGCCAAGGCCAAGCCGAGGGTGGTTTTGCCCGAGCCACTTTCGCCCACTATACCGATGGTCTGGCCCTTATGCAGAGTAAAGCTGATACCGTTTACCGCTTTTATATGATCATAGGTGCGATTTAATAAGCCCCTTTTAAGGGGGAACCAAACTTTTATATTTTGGGCTTTAATAAGTTCTTCATCAAAATTTTGTTGTGGGTTTGTTAGCGGCTTAGGGCTGGCGTTAATAAGTGAGCGGGTATAGTCGTGTTGGGGCTGGGACAGTACGCTTTCAGTTGTTCCTGATTCCACAATTTCACCGTCTTTCATAACGGCGACGCGTTGAGAGAAATGTTTTACCAGACCAAGATCGTGGGTGATTAATAAAATACTCAGTTGCAACTGTTCTTGCAGGGAACTTAGCAGCTCCAGAATTTGCAGTTGAATGGTAACGTCCAGTGCGGTGGTGGGCTCGTCGGCAATAAGTATTTCGGGCTCGCTGGCGAGGGCCATGGCAATCATAACGCGCTGACGCTGACCGCCGGAAAGCTCATGGGGGTAGGCTTTCATGCGCTGATCTGCTTTGGGAATACCCACTCTTTTCAGCAGTTCAAGGCAGCGCTGTGTCGCTGCATTTTTTCTTAAACCCAGGTGCAGTTCCAATACTTCACAAATTTGTTTTTCTACGGTGTGCAATGGGTTCAGGGAGGTCATGGGTTCCTGAAACACCACGCTGATTTGATTGCCGCGAATTTTTCTCAGATCCCTTTCACTGCAGTGCAGTAAATCCTGGTCGTTATAGAGGACTTTTCCGCTCGGGTGGCTGGCTTTGGGGTAGGGAAGCAGTTTTAAAATGGATAAGGCAGAAACGGATTTCCCCGAGCCGCTTTCACCCACCAAAGCCAGAGTCTCACCTTTATAAAGCTGGTAGCTGATGCCCCGCACAGCACGAATATTTTGCTCGCCTTCTGTGAACTCAACGCTGAGGTTTTCGACTTGTAATAGGGTTTGCGGGGAATGTGCCATGGAGTAAATTTGTTGTCCTACATTTTTCGTGGGTCGAAGGCATCGCGAATGGCTTCACCAATAAACACCAGTAGTACGAGCATAATGGAAATCACCATAAATGCTGTTACACCTAACCACGGCGCGTGGAGATTGGTTTTTCCTTGGGAAGCGAGTTCCCCCAAAGAGGCGGAGCCGGGTGGCAGGCCAAAGCCGAGAAAGTCGAGTGAGGTGAGGGTGGTGACGGCCCCGGTGAGTATAAAGGGGAGAAACGTGATGGTGGCAACCATGGCATTGGGTAATATATGGCGGAACATAATGCGCCCATTGCTTAAGCCCAGGGCGCGGGCGGCGCGTACATATTCAAGGTTGCGACTGCGCAGAAATTCCGCACGCACGACATCCACCAGGGCTAGCCAGCTAAATAAGAGCATAATGCCCAGCAGCCACCAGAAGTTGGGTTCTACAAAACTGGCCAGAATAATAAGTAGATAAAGCACGGGCAGGCCACTCCATATTTCCATAAAGCGTTGGCCGTAGAGGTCTATTTTTCCGCCATGAAAGCCTTGCACAGCGCCAGCAATTACGCCAATGATGGTGCTGAAAATACTCAGAGTGAGGGCAAATAGTACGGAAATTCTAAAGCCGTAAATAACACGGGCTGCGACATCACGGGCCTGGTCGTCGGTGCCGAGTAGATTCTCTGTGTCAGGCGGTGATGGAGCGGGGGAGCGTAGCTCGTAGTTAATAGTGTCGTAGCTGTAGCGAATGGGAGGCCAAATCATCCAGCCATCCGCATTGATAAGCTCGGCAACATAAGGGTCGCGGTAGTCGGCAAGGGTTTCAAACTCACCGCCAAATGTCGTTTCGGGGTATTCCACAAAAATGGGGAAATACAGGCCCTTTTGGTAGGCGACTACAATGGGTTCATCGTTGGCAATAAATTCTGCAAAAAGGGTTAGGGTGAAAAGTAATAAAAAAAGCCGCAGTGACCAAACACCACGCCGGTTAGCGTTAAAGTTATCGAGTTTGCGCTGATTTATTGGGCTGAGATGTCGGCGAAGCATGCTTATCCTTCCCGACTGGAAAAATCGATTCTGGGGTCAATGGCGATATAGGTTAGATCCCCAATCAGTTTTAGCAGCAAGCCAATCAGAGTGAAGATAAACAGCGTGCCAAACACCACGGGGTAATCACGGCTTAAGGCCGCTTCAAAACCCATTAGGCCAAGGCCGTCGAGAGAGAAAATAACCTCAATCAAGAGTGCGCCGGTAAAGAGAATACCAATGATGGAAGCGGGGATGCCAGAAATGATAATCAGCATGGCATTACGAAAAATATGCCCATAAAGAATTTTTTTCTCTTCTAAACCTTTGGCGCGTGCGGTGACCACATATTGTTTGTTGATTTCGTCGAGAAAGGAGTTTTTGGTGAGCATGGTAAGGGTGGCAAAGCCGCCGATGGTGAGTGCCGTAACGGGTAAAGCCAGGTGCCAGAAATAATCAATAATTTTTCCGAAAATGGAGAGTTCTTCAAAATTAGAAGAAGTGAGTCCACGCAAGGGGAACCAATTCAAATAGCTGCCGCCGCAGAAAATAACTACCAGCATAATAGCGAATAAAAACCCGGGGATAGCATAGCCGATAGTCACGGCGTAACTTGACCACACATCAAAGCGTGAACCGTGAGACACGGCCTTGCGTATGCCAAGGGGGATGGAAATTAAATAAATCAGCAGTGTGCTCCATAAGCCGAGGGAGATGGAAACAGGCAACTTCTCTATCACCAGGTCGGTGACTTTTTTATCGCGGAAAAAGCTTTCTCCAAAGTCGAAGCGGGCGTAGTTGCCAAGCATCATAAAAAAGCGCTCATGGGCGGGTTTGTCGAAACCGTACAATTTTTCGATGCGTTTGATGAGATCAGGATCAATGCCTTGTGCACCGCGGTAGGTGCTCTCGCTGGCTGTGGCGTTGGAGGTTTGGCTTTGTCGGGATTCGCCTTGCTGGCTGCCTCCCATTCGAGACGCTGTGCCGGTTTCAAAACCCTGTAACTGGGCGATCATTTGCTCCACTGGGCCACCGGGAGCCGCCTGCACAATCACATAGTTAAGCAACATAATGCCGAGCAGGGTGGGGAAAATTAGCAGCAGGCGGCGAATTATATAGGCAAACATAGGGTCTTGGGTCGCTTATTATTGCTGGGGGCGGAATTGGGCATTTTTGTCAGGATCAATCCACCAGTTATCAAAACCAAGGTCGTAGATAGGTTGTATAGACGGCTGACTGAAAATATTCCAGTAGGCAACGCGGAAATTACGAGTATGCCAATGGGGAACAACGTAGTGGTTCCAGAGTAATACACGGTCAAGGGCGTGGGTGCGGTGAATGAGGCTTTCTCGATCCGGTGCGGCAATGACGCCTTCCACAAGTTTATCAATAACGGGATTTTTGATGCCTATCCAGTTGCGGCTGCCTTGTTGGTCAGCGCTGGATGAGTGCCAGTAGTTGTACTGCTCGTTGCCAGGAGAAAGGCTTTGACCAAAAACGGTGACGGTCATATCAAAGTCAAAGGACTGCACACGGTTAATGTACTGCTGGGTATCCACAAGCTGGATATTTGCATCAATACCAAGCCGTGCCAGGTTCTTTTTAAAAGGTAATACAATGCGCTTAAAGTCTGGGCTGACGATGAGAATGGTAAAAGCAAAGGGTTCTCCCTTGTCATTGACTAGTTTTTTATTTTTAACTTGCCAGCCCGCTTGTTTTAGCAGGCGCAAGGCGCTGCGAATATTATTCCGTACACTGCCACTGCCATCGGTGGTGGGGGCCTGGTAGGGGGTGGTAAAAACTTGTTCGGGAATTTGGCCCTTAAAAGGTTGGAGAATGGCAAGCTCTTCGGGGCTGGGTAAACCGCTGGAGGCCAGTTCTGAATTCGAAAAATAACTGTTGGTGCGCGTATAAGCCCCATAAAAAAGTTGCTTATTGGTCCACTCAAAATCAAATGCGTAGTTAAGGGCCTGCCTCACCTTGGCATCTTTAAATAGAGAGCGACGAGTATTGTAGACAAAACCCTGCATGCCGGTGGGTAGTTGATGACGGATTTCTCGTTTAACAATATGGCCGTTTTCAAAATTAGGGCCGGTGTAGGAGGTGGCCCAGTTACGGGAAGTGTTTTCAGTACGGAAGTGATACTCACCTGACTTAAAAGCCTGTAAAGCAATGGTGTTATCGCGGTAATAATCAATGGTGATTTTATCGAAGTTATAACGCCCTCGGTTAACCGCTAGGTTTTGTCCCCAGTAGTCTTTCACCCGCTCAAAGGTAATGGCGTGACCAGGGTCGACATGGGAGATTTTGTAGGGGCCACTGCCCAAGGGAGGCGTTAGGGTGGTTTGGGTGAAATCTTTGTCTTTCCAGTAGTGGGCAGGCATGACTGGTGTGTTGCCCACGATTAGAGGGAGTTCGCGGTTATTCTTTACTTTGAAGGAATACTTAACGCGATGCCTGGATAGTGCCTCGACCTTTTCTACATCGCGGTAATAGGAGGCATAACTGGGGTGGCCTTTTTCCAGCAAGGTATTAAATGAAAACACCACATCTTTTGATGTGACGGGGTGGCCATCATGAAAGCGGGCTTTCTCGTTAAGATTGAAAATGATCCAAGAGCGGTCATCTGCAACTTCCATTGATTTTGCCACGCGGCCGTAACGGCTGAAGGCTTCATCGGAAGACATAGAGGTAAGGGTTTCGTAAAGATATTCCTGAATACCGCTGGCGGCCTCACCTTTTAATATGTAAGGATTTAGGCTGTCAAACCCCCCAGAGCTAACGCTGTTAATAATAATCTCGCCGCCTTTGGGGGCATCCGGGTCTACATATTCGAAGTGTGTAAAGTTTGCGGGGTAACGTGTTTCGCCATGAATAGCCAAGCCATGAATTTCATTGGCGGAATAAGCATAAGTGGCAGATAAAATGGCAAGAATGGAAAACAGTAGGCGAGCAGAGTGTTTGTTCATAAATACGGGTATTGCCTTTTATGTTTATAGTTCGACTTGAGGGCATCTCTAAAAATTGCCTTTTTATCCGATAGCGGCGTCAGCTCTGTACTCAACTCCTCATGTAGCCCTTGTATACTCGGCTTTGGCTTCCTGCGTCGCTCTACCTCCTCCATCCATGGAGTCGTGCGGGTTTCCGTGCGGTGCTTTCTTGCTCTCGAATAAAAATTCTAATTTTTAGAGATGCCCTTGATTCGGGCCAATAATAAAGGGCCTAACAGCGGGCTGCAATGACCGCTTTCACCATAGCATAAGAGCAGTAGCTGGGGCTGTTTTGTTAGACCTGATATTACGTAGAGCTTTTCTTGTTGGTGGCAGCGGGAAGGGGTGCACCTTCTCGACGAACATCTTTAGTTAATATAGGTGCAAGTGCGACAAAAAAACGGATATTAGAGTCTGGCAAAGAAAAAGCGTTTGACAGCCCTAGTAAAAAGTACAAAGCTAAGCGTATCAGTTAGGTATTGAAAGTAGAAACGTAAGAAGTTTACGCAATGTAACCATAGTTAAACCAAGCGAACAATTACTGGGCGTTATAATTGTGTGGCTAAGGCGAAGTGCTGAGTGCGCTAACAAATGAATAAGAGGCATGCTCTACAAGGGGCTTATGGTACGGGTTGATATCGTTTTTGATCGCTACAACAGCCAGCTTCAGGTTATCCGGGGGCGGGTTTTGCGTGCCTTTCTGGAGCTGGGTATTGAGCCCCATTGGCATGAATGGGATCTCAGACAGAAAAACCTGCCCGATGCCATTGCTGCGCAAAGTTCTTTAGCGGTTCTTGTGGACGGTGAAGATGTGCTTAGCGTTCACAGTACGATTTCTGAAAGTGTCTATCGTTTTATCGGTTTTTTTGATGGTGGCGTTGAAAGTCTCCCCAGTGCTGCCAAGATCATGCAAGTAATGAAATCAAAGCAGGACGTATGCGAAGACTTAACACCGCCAAGACTTAATCACTGGCTGGTTTTAACAGTGATACCCATTATTTTAACTACCTTTTTTTTCGACACTATTTGTGCGGCCTGTGGCGCACAGTTTGCGGGCGTACCTGTGGCTGTGACAGCTGCCGACTTTAAGCATATTCTGGGGTTTTTATTGCCAGTAGTGCTGTTTTCTTTGTTTTTTGCTATCAGCGGGCTGATCTATCGTGCCAAAGAACGTCATGGTTATAAGCCATTAGTGGCGGGTGGGTTTGGCTTGGTTGTGTTGTTTTATGGGCACTTCATAGAGGGGAGTCAGGCACTTTTTTGGCTTGGCGCAGGTGCTCTGGCTCTTGCAACGCTGTGGAACGCCCATCTAAAAGCGCTCCCTCCTTTAAATCCCTGCCCTCGTTGTCCTGTTGTTCAGCAAAAGGCGGTAAATACGCCTTCAGAGCCGGCTTCTCAAGCTACTGTATCGCAAGGTGCAGTGGTGATGCACAGGTCGCTTCACTAGTCATTACGCTTTAGAGTCAGCTTTCTAACCCTGTCTTTACGTCACCCCATAGAGTTCCGTTCTCTTCTCCATTTAATCTTAGTTTTCCAGCTTCTGCTTTTTTGGTAGTCTGGTGGCTGTATATATCAGAAAAGCAAAAGCGCTAGAGGTCAGCATGAGCGACGATGAGTCTTCCCTATTTCGTGGCGAAATGAAGGGCGTGAAGCGTCATATTCCTAACCGTCAGGGTTTAAAAGCACGCCCACAACAAAGTTCCGATCCTGAATTTGAGGCAAAACGGCAGGCCGCTGTTACTGAAAAACAGGCCGACCCTAACTACCTGGATACCGAACACGTCGAACAGGTAGGGCCTCATGACCCGCTGGAATGGAAAAAAGCAGGGGTGCAAGAGGGGGTTTATCGCAAGCTCAGATTGGGAAAGTACGACATTGAAGCAAGCCTGGACTTACATCGCTTGACCGTCGCACAAGCCAGGCAAGAGGTGTTCAAATTTATTCAGGAATGTCAAAACAGGCAGCTGCGCGCGGTGGTTATAACCCACGGCAAGGGCGATCGCAGCGACACACCAGCCAGAATAAAAAGTTTTGTAAACCACTGGCTTCAGCAATTACCCCAAGTGCTTGCTTTTCATAGCACGCAGCCGCGCCATGGTGGAGTGGGTGCGGTATATGTGTTGATTCAGAAAAGTGAATCGAGCAAACTGAGTGCCCGGGAGAAATTTAACGCGCGCTAGTTTCTAAAAATAAGAGAGTTGTCAGTATGTCGCAGAAGAATGTACTTATATACGGAGTAGTCAGTTACCTGTTTTTTCTAGGGACAATGGGCTACTTGATACTTTTTATCGCCGAATTATGGGTTCCTTGGACAGTGGGCTCGTCAATATCGAATGACCCGTGGGGGGATGCGGGGTTTAACCTTTTTCTGGTCGCGCTGTTTGGCGTGCAGCACACGCTTATGGCGCGGCCTAGTTTTAAAGCCTGGTGGAACAATCACGTACCAGAACATTTGGAACGCAGCCATTATGTGATGATGTCCTCCTTAGTGATGCTGGTTTTACTCATACTTTGGCGCCCCATGGGTACGGTTTTGTGGCATTTTGAGAACGAGATTATCGTTAATACCTTGTGGGCGCTGTTTGCCTTTGGATGGTTTCTCACTGTTTTTTCCACTTTCCTAACGGATCATTTTGATCTTTTTGGATTACGTCAGGTGTATTTGCATTACGTAGAAAAAAGTTATACAGATGTCGTATTCAGTGAGCACATACTCTATAAACTGGTGCGTCACCCTATGATGCTGGGCATGCTGATTGGTTTCTGGGTGACGCCCTATATGACACTGGGTCACTTGGTTTTGGCCTTTGGTTTTGGTGTCTATATTTTGGTGGGTATTTACTTTGAAGAGCGCACCTTATTAAAACGGTTCGGCGAAGACTACCAAGCTTATCAAGATAGAACGCCTAAGTTGTTTCCACGCCTTAAATCAGATTGATTTTGAAAACCTGAAAGTGGTTTTTTGAGGTATTTATGACTACAGCGATTGAAAAACAAATAAATAAAGAGAAGGCGCAACAGTCCGTGCAGGCCGAAGAAATGGAGGCCGAGTATCGACCTCCTCAACCCGCTAAGTGGGATATTTCAGAACGTAGTATTCGGTATGTTCTATCTATTTCTGTACTACTGATAACGGCTGCTTATTTCACGGTGGATCGCTGGGAGCAAATCCAGGGCTTATTTCAAAAGCCTGTTGAAGTTACCTCGTTACTTGAGCCAGAGGTGGGCTTAGTTGACTCCGGCCCTCAAGCCCTTATACCCTTGGAGCCACTGGCCGAGCAGTCTTCGTCAGGGCAGATAAAAAGGCAGTCTGAGCCTGTAGAAGTGAGCCCAGCCATTGCCGCCTTGCCGGCTCTTGGCGAGAGTGATGGTTTATACCGCGACCAGTGGGCGGAGTTATGGTCAAACAAGCTGCTACTTTCCTGGGCCGAAACAGAACAACTGGTGCGCAAGGCGACGGCCCTGGCAGACAATCTTGCACAGGGAAAGATTGTCCGAAATTTGCTGGGGGTGTTTAAGCCCGGGTCGCCTTTTATGGTGGATTTGTTACTTCCAGCAAGTGGCGAAGAGGGCAGTGTAGATCTTTATCGACTTGATCCGGCAAGCTACCAACGTTACACGCCCCTGGTCAATTCGATTGTTAGCGCTAATACGGATCAGTTGTTGGTTTTCTATGTGCGCTTGCGGCCTCTTTTCCAGGCGGCCTATCTTGAACTTGGTTATCCCGAGGGACACATAGATGGAGTGCTCTTGAAAGCCTTACAGAATATTCAGGCCGCACCCGTTTTGGATGGAGAGGTGCGTTTAATTCGACCTAAGGTAATGTATCAATTTCAGGATCAAAAGCTGGAAAAGCGTAGTGCTCTGGATAAGCAGCTATTCAGGTTAGGGCCTGAAAATATGCGAGCACTACAACAAAAGGCTAAAGAGCTAGAATTGGCTATGCCTGAAGTGCTCAACTAAGCCTGTGTGTACGGCCTCAGTAGTACAGTGCTTAGTTGAAGGGTGCAGGCTTAAGGGCATCTCTAAAAATTGCCTTTTTACCCGATAGCGGCGTCAGCTCCGTACTCAACTCCTCATGTAGCCCTTCTACACTGCGGGTTTCCGTGCGGTGCTTCCTTGCTCTCGAATAAAAATTCTAATTTTTAGAGATGCCCTTAACTAAGTCACCTCTTGGTATAATGAAATACTCGTAATTAACATGGCTACCCATAAAATCGACGAAATAAGCATACATATTGCTGATGACTTTCTTAACTGAGCAAGGGTGGGGAAGCTTTTCTTGGCATTCTTTGCTGCATCATGAAATACCGGTATGAATTTTGGAAAAATATAGAAGTGACTGAGCGCAGAAAGAACAAATAAAGAAGCGCCTAAGGTTCCAAATAATAAATTCCATACCGGCAGAGCGCTGATACCCTCCAACCAACGAGTTTCACCAAAACACTCCCCTTTTACCGCACAAAGCACATGCGCTGCCTCATGAATGTTTACGGCAATAGGGCCGGACAGGCCCACGGAAACCCCCACTAATATAGCTAACGCAGAAATAGAGGCTTTTACTTTTTTGCCCTTGAGGTCGTTTGGGTTTGTTTCAGTCATAGGAGTTTGTACCGTGTTGTTTGTCAGAGGGTTTAATCTGGAATTCAAGTAAGGCTTTCAGTTTAGCCAAGGGCTTTGTTAAAAGCCATGCTCTTAGTCATCTATAGAGCCCCAAGCAATGCCTGCGCTGCTATTCGGATTGAATTACGTTAAAATGCTCGACGGTTTTTCAATCAATTTTGAGGTGTTTTGATGTTTATTATGGCCCGCATGGTGTATGCGTATTTTTATCACTTATTTACCAAAAAACCAGCTGACGCTTATGAGGCAGTATCTTTGCCCCTTTGTGTTATGCCCTGGGACTGTGATGCGAACTTCCATATTAATAATGGGCGCTACCTTTCCATTATGGATGTGGCGCGCACACAATTATATTTTGGAACGGGAGTGATTCGTGCCATGATGAAAAATCGCTGGGTGCCGGTGGTGACCTCTAGTCACCTACTCTATAGGCGCTCCATCGATATTTTTGTGAAGTATGATTTGAGCTCCCAGTTTGTGGGCCGCACGGATAAGTTTCTTATTGTCGAGCACCGCTTTAGTATCAAAGGCGAAACTGCCGTGCTGTCCTATGTGGCTTTGGCGTTTCGCGATAAAAAAGGCGTGGTGGATAGCGACCGTTTAGTGGAAGGTTTTGGTCTGCAAAAACTGTCGGCTGAAACGCACCCCGAAATTATAGATGCTTTTCTGAAAACCGATGAGCACTTTCTGGATGCTTTATAGCTCACGTTTTGGGTTCGATATGGTCGTACCCAAAACGTAACACCATCCGTGATTTGCCGATGATTTTTCGGAAAATATGAACTCCAAAACTTGAACCTATCAAACAGCCTGTATTAAACGCTTTATTCCTAAAATGAAGAACCGGGCTGTTGAAGAAATGCTTCTTCCTCTGGTGTAGAAACACGCCCCAAAATCGCGTTACGGTGGGGGTATCGCCCAAAGCGATCAATAATAGCTTTGTGCTTGAGTTCAAATTCGTAGCTACTTTCCATGCCTTCCTGCTTAAAAAGCCGTTCAGCCTGCACATGAATAAACGGTGATTCACTGTGCATTAAAGGCATATATAAAAATGCCCGCTGCCTTGGCGGTAAGTCCTCATCGCAGCGGTTTAAAATGGCCTCTTGTGTCAGAGCCATAGCCAGAGAATCATTTTCGAATGCTTCGGGTAAATCGCGATAGATGTTTCGGGAGAATTGATCCAGCACAATGATTTCAGCCAAGCGGCCTTCAGGGCAAGAGCGCCATTCGATAAGTTCATCGTTACAAGCGGCTTGGAGGGTTTTAAGAAAGCGTGTTTTGATGAGCTGGTCGAATTCGCCGTCTTTTACCCACCACGCTTTGGGATCAATTTCCTTGAACCAGAAGGAAATAATGTCTTGGTGTGTCATATTTGTCTGCCTATTTTAAATTCAGCTGGGAGTATCGGATTAAGTCATTCTAGTGTCGAGGTATTATTGCATTATCACCAAATATGAGTCATAAGTTATACGTTGATTTATCTAGGGTTAAGCAACAATTATGATGGTAACAGCGCAAAACAGTGCTCTCATTCAGACGGGAATTATATCCGATGTCTCCGGCCCTGTGGTTGGTATTCACTGCGAGGGTGAGCTGCCTGCTCTCTATGAGGCACTGCTTGTCCCTATTGATGGCGGCTTTTCCGCATTAGAAGTACAGCACCACTTAAACCCCAGCTTTATTCGCGCCGTGGCATTGCACACCACCAGTGGCCTCAAGCGTGGCACACCGGTTTACGCCACGGGTGCGGCTCTAAGCATACCTGTTTCACAAGATTGTCTTGGCCGGGTGCTGGATGTATTTGGCAAACCCCTTGATGCAGGCCCGCCCCTTCTTTGCGATGAGAATCGACCTATCCTGCAAAAACCAGCGCCGATTTTTGAGGTAAAAAGCCCCAGCGCCATATTGGAAACGGGCATCAAAGCCGTGGATTTACTCTGCCCCTTTGTTCGTGGTGGGAAAACCGGTTTATTCGGTGGCGCAGGGGTAGGGAAAACGGTTCTGATTATGGAGTTTATGAGAGCCATGTCTTCGCTGCACCAGGGCATATCAGTTTTTGCCGGAGTGGGGGAGCGCATTCGAGAGGCCCATGAGCTGTGGCGTGAGATGGAAAGTTCCGGTGTGCTCGAAAGATCCACCCTGGTTTTTGGTCAAATGGATGAATCTCCCGGCGTACGTTTTCGCACTGGTGCGGCAGCCCTGACCTATGCGGAATACTTTCGTGACACCCTGGGCAAAGAGGTACTCCTTCTTATGGATAATGTGTTTCGTTTTGTTCAAGCAGGCAGCGAAATTTCCGGGCTCATGGGGCGTATGCCCGCAACGGTGGGCTATCAGCCAACCCTTCTTTCAGAAGTTGCGGAGCTTGAAGAGCGTATTGCATCCACCACGGCGGGTACTATCACCTCTATTCAGGCCGTGTACGTGCCAGCCGATGATATGACCGATCCCGCCGTGAGTGCGATTCTTAGTCATCTCGATAGTCAGGTCATACTTTCCCGCGAACAAGCCGGGCGCGGCATTTATCCTGCCATTGATCCCTTGCAATCCCAAAGCCGTTTGCTAAATAAAAAAATAGTGGGAGAAAGGCATTACCGGCTTGCCCGAAGTGTACGGGAGGCACTGGCACGCTATGAAGAGTTGCAGGATATTATCGCCATGTTGGGCATGGAGGCTCTGGCAACAGAAGATCGGCAAATTGTTCACCGAGCGCGGCGCTTACAACGCTATCTTAGTCAACCGTTTCATGTTGTGGAAGAGAGCTCCAATATTCCCGGCGTCTCTGTACCCTTGAGTGATGTGCTAGATGATTGCGAAGACTTTTTAAGCGGTGTTTATGATGGGGTGTCGGAAGAAAGTTGCTATATGCGTGGCAGCATGAAGGAGCAAAAGTGAATAGTTTTACCCTTTATGCGCAGTCTGCACAGCAATGTCATCAATTTGATAACGTACTTAGCTTTGTTGGCCGCGATGCGTCTGGCAGCCTGGGTATAATGTCCCAGCATGAAAGATTTATCACCGTATTGGAAACCGGCCTGTGTCGCTTTCGCCAGGAAAATTCCGCCTGGCACTACCTTGCTCTTATGGAAGGTATTCTCTATTTTAACGAAGGCGCATGCTATATCAGCACCACTCAGTTTGTCATCGGCGATAACCCCGATACCATGGCTCAGGCAATTAAGCGTTTGCTCTCGGAAGATGAAAATACACTTTCTCAGCTTAAAAAAAGTATTAATATATTGGAGCAGGAAACGTTTCGCCGTTTGTGGGAAATACAACACAGGGAGGGCAACCCGCTTGGCTAATCAAGAGAATAAGCATCCTCTGGAAAAAGCCGCCGAGAAAGAGGCAAAGCGTCTTCAGAAAGCGGAGGAAAATCGGCCCACGCTTTTTGCCCAAACCACCTACTTGGGCAGTTTGGCATTGTTGATGGTTATCCCTGCAATTGGCGGTGCGTATTTCGGTCGCTGGATAGACAGCCAAATTGCCGGTTACTCTGTTCGTTGGACCGCCAGTTTTATTATTTTGGACATTGCCCTAGGTGGTATATATGTCTATTTCTTTATAAAAGGGCGGGATTAATGGAAGAATC
>DFBZ01000009.1:19428-35324 GCA_002366835.1 Gammaproteobacteria bacterium UBA3067 | reverse complement strand
GGTAATGGGGACAAAAAGTGAGGAGTCCCGCGCCGCAGAAAGCCAAAAACTACTGACCTACGGTTTTCGTTTCTATAGAACCGTGTTGCTGCAAGAAGCCAATGAGGAAATCAGTAAAACCAAACTATGGATGGGCGCCCAAGATGAATTAAAACTGGGCGTTAGTGAAAAAGTACAAGCAACCATTCCACGTGGTAAAAAAGACTTTGTCGTCTCCAGCATCACCGTGGATGAAGAAATCAAAGCACCCATCAAAACCGGTGACCGTCTCGGCACACTCACCCTTTCTCTGGATGGCAGCACACTGGCTAAACTACCTTTGGTCGCCTTAGAGGATGTGGAAAAAGGCGGCCTGTTTAAACAGTTACTTGATTATTTAATTCTTCTCATCAAGAGCTTTCTTTGATTAAAGCAGCGCAAAACCGCGTTGTTTATCTTAACGGGGAGTTCATTCCTCAACAGGAAGCAAAGGTATCCATCCTCGATCGCGGCTTTCTCTTCGGAGACAGCATTTATGAGGTCATTCCTGTTTATCAGGGTGTGCCTTTTCGCCTGCCGCAACATTTACAACGCTTACGTGACTGCCTGAACGCCATCAAGCTTAGCTCCCCCCACTCTTGTCTACACTGGACCGACCAACAGTGGACAGACATTATTAGCCGGCTAGTGACGCTTAATGGCGGCGGCAACCAATCCATCTATCTGCAAGTCACCCGTGGCGCAGCCAGCACCCGAAGTCACGCCATGCCGGACGACATTCAAGCCACCGTACTGCTAATGAGCAGCCCCTTGCAAACCCCTTCCCTAGAGCAGATTGACAACCCTCAAACCCAGACTGGGATCTGCGTGAATGACGATCGCTGGAGCCACTGCGACATCAAAACCACCTCTCTGCTAGCTAACGTAATGCTGCATCAACAAGCCCAGCAAGCGGGTGTGGATGAAGCACTGCTAATTCGCGATGGCCAACTCACAGAGGGCTCAGCCAGCAACCTGTTTATTGTCAAAAATCAGGTAGTTCTCACCCCTCCAAAAAGCCAATATCTACTGGGTGGCATTACCCGTGACTTGTTAATTGAGATCATGGCCCAACATCACATAGAATACCGGCAAGAAGCCATCAGCCAGCAGGCCCTCTTCGAAGCCGATGAAATATGGGTAACAAGCTCGGCCAAGGAAGTCGTACCACTTATTTCACTGGATGGAAAGCCCATCAACATGGGGAAGACTGGGCCAGTATGGAAAAAAGTGGCCGCGCTTTATATCGCGTTTAAGCGCGAGCTGTGTGAACCTAAACTCGCGTAACAGAAGCAACTATGAAACTAGATGAATCACTTTGGGAGTTCCCCTGCCAATTCCCTCTTAAAATTATGGGCCCAGCCGAAGCCCCCCTCAGGCCAGCGGTAGAAACCATCGTGCTGCGCCATGCACCCGAGTTCGACATCAGCACTATCTCCGTGCGAATGAGCCGCACTGGCAAACACCAATCCATCTCCATTGATGTGTATGTGGAGCGCAAAGAGCAGGTGCTGGGCCTCTATACCGATCTCGCCAAACACCAGGAAGAAACTGGGCATATCTCCGTTGTGCTTTAAAGCGATAACACCATGAACCTTCTTGTTCGACAACTCGGCACCCAAAGCTATCAACCCACCTGGGAAGCCATGCAGCGTTTTACCAATGAGCGCGACGAAAACACCGCCGATGAAATCTGGTGCCTGCAACACGAGCCAGTGCTAACACTGGGTCAGGCAGGCAAAGAAGAACACCTGCTTAATCCCGGCAACATTCCCGTCATCAAAGTCGATCGCGGTGGCCAGGTTACCTACCACGGCCCCGGACAACTGGTATGCTACCTTCTGATTGATTTACGACGCCAGGGCATCGGTGCACGCCAATTTGTCACCCATATTGAAGATTCGCTTATCCGCCTGTTAGAACACTACGGCGTAAGGGCGCAAAATCGCCCCGATGCACCGGGCGTATATGTAAACGAAGCTAAAATTGGCGCACTGGGTTTACGCATTCGTCGCGGCTGCTCCTTTCATGGCCTCAGCCTTAATATCGACATGGATCTCAGCCCCTTTCAAGCCATCAACCCCTGCGGCCACCCCGGCATGGCCGTCACCCAGCTTAAACACTTCGTACCCGACATCCGCTTCGCAGACGTAGAGAAAAACCTGATAGAAGAGCTGCGAAAAACCCTTAACTACGACTCCCTGACGCTGCTAACAGAGCCACTACCCTATGACTGACAAACCTGCCTCTTCCGCCACGCCCTCTCCCAAGCGCAAACCCAGGGTCGAACCCGGCGTCAAACAACGCGGCCAGGAAAAAATGGCACGTATTCCGGTTAAAATTGAACCCATTGAAAAAATGCCCAGAAAACCAGACTGGTTACGTATTCGCCTGCCCGCCAATAACGGCGGCGTCGAACGTATAAAAGGCCTGCTGCGCAAACAAAAACTGGCCACCGTGTGCGAAGAAGCCTCCTGCCCCAACCTTCACGAGTGCTTTAGTGGCGGCACCGCCACCTTTATGATCATGGGAGAGATCTGCACCCGTCGCTGCCCTTTCTGCGACGTTGCCCATGGCCGCCCTCTTGCGCTGGATGAAAACGAAGCCCAACACTTGGCTGAATCCATTGCAGAAATGCAGCTTAAATATGTTGTTATCACCTCCGTAGACCGCGACGACCTGCGTGATGGCGGTGCCCAACACTTCGCCGACTGCATCAATGAAACCCGCAAATTAAACCCGAATACAGAAATTGAAGTACTGGTTCCCGACTTTCGTGGTCGCATGGAGGTCGCGCTGGATATTCTCAGCCAAAGCCCTCCCGACATCTTCAACCACAACCTGGAAACTGCCCCCCGCCTCTACAAAGCCCTCCGCCCCGGTTCTGACTACCAATGGTCTTTGGATTTGCTGAAAAACTTCAAGCAACGCGTACCAGGCGTACCGACCAAATCAGGCCTGATGTTAGGTTTGGGAGAAACCATCGAAGAAGTAGAAAGCGTTATGGCGGATTTACGCACGCATAATGTCGACATGCTGACCTTGGGCCAATACCTGCAACCCAGCCGCTACCATGCGCCAGTCAAAGACTTTGTGACACCTGAAGAATTTGAACGACTGGGTGAACTCGCAAAAAAAATGGGCTTCTCCCGCGTTGCCAGTGGGCCACTGGTTCGCTCTTCTTACCATGCGGATAAGCAGCATGCGGGAGAGAGTGTTCGTTAACAGCCTGTTAAGGGGAGTTACCGCCAAAAATTATTTGATGGGTAAATCAAATTGGCGGCTGAGTTCGTGGTGGTAATATTTATAACGCAGTCGTGTTTCAGCGCCATGGCAGTCTTTACAGAATAGGTCATTCGGCTGCGTCGTACTAAGGAAACTATCTAAAGCATCGCCTTCTTTATTTTCCTTTTTGTGCCTATATTCTATTTCGGTATTTTTTTCCGTTTGAGGATCCCATTGATGCGGGTTATGACAAGTGACACAGGCGATTTGCCCCTGCTCGGCCAGCTCACCTTTTGAATTCACCAAGGGAAACTTTTTGTTAGTACTGCGCATGACTATTTCTTGAAATGGGTGGTCAAATAACGACACGACTTTTTTCTCTGCGATGCCCTTTTTCTGGTGGCAGTCTATACATAGGCGATCTCGTTCGGTAAGCACGGCCTCTTGATTATTATCTTTAGAATCTCCTTTCCCAGGTGTGCTTGCAGAAAATAAAAACAGCCTTTCGCCATTGCCCTGGTGCATGCTATGACAGCTTCCGCAGCTACCCGCATCCTCTGGAGAATGCCCATATTTATTGTGACTATCTTTTGCGCTTATTCTCAGGTCATGATCACTGCCTAGCACCCTGTTTTTTTCTTCGTGGCAGCCTTCACATAGCTCCCCATCTTTATCATTTAAAACCAGGTTGGCGGTGCCTTTTTTCCCTTCGTGTACGCTGTGACATGTGAGGCAGTCTATTTTATCTATTTTTTCGCCAGAAAATTCTACTGCTTCATCTAGGGCAATATTGACAGGATGAACACCTTTTGATTTCGCCTCTTCGATTGAACTTGCTGTTTGGCGCGCGTGGCATGTATCGCATAACTGGCCGGAGTTATTATCCATTAGCAACAAAGGTTCTGATTCCGCCCCATGAACACGGTGGCACGATTGGCATATCAACTCTTCTTGTTGCTTATGATTATGACGGGCCGCCCCACCCACTTTTGCTAGCATTTCAGGCAGCCCTGACCAAAGCTCTTCATTTTGACTAAAGTGTTGGGCAGTTTTAGTGGGTGGCTTACTGAAAATAAATCCGACAGGGTGGTTTTTTCCTTGGGGAATCGCATTGTTGCTCTTCACATCAAATGTTTTCGACTCATGGCACCCTGTACAGACTTGGCCTTGCTGGTTGGGGGAACGCATCCAAGGATTCACTTTATTCTCATACAAACTTTGGTGGTCCTCGTGGGGCGTATGACAAGACCCGCAATATAGCTTGTCATCTTTAATCAGCGGAAACACCGTATCAATTTTATCTTTATCTGCCTGTTTATCGTCCTTTGCAGATGGATCAGTCGGATGATGAATATCGGGATGCTGATGCTTTTGAGTAATCACGTCACGCGTTTCCACCACTGCACCATGGTGGCAACTTAAACACATTTTTGGTTTGACTACCGGCAGAACCGCTTCGGAATGGTCCTTAGCGTCTGCCTGTGTAAGGTCTTTTCGGCCTGGCTCCCAGCTTAAGTGGCAGGTTGCACAATTTTTCTTTTTGCCCTTTTGTTTAATGCCACTACTTGATGTTAGTTGGCGGGCTTTAGATTCTCTTCCCTTCTTAGCTCTGTCGGAATTAGTGGTGTAAGAGATCAAGAATAGAGATGCTTTATTTTCTCCCGCTTCAACAATACTGAGGTTTTTCCCTTGAATTGAAAGACCCACGGGAGAATCCAGTTGCAGAATTTCTCCGGCTTCATCCCTCAAATAATCTTTAAATTGTCGATTTTCATATAGGGATACCCTGCCTTGGTAATAATCACTCACATACACCAAACCCTTCTCGTCAATCGCGATACCATTAGGTCTGACCAACTCCCCCGGCTGAGACCCGAAGCCACCTAACACGCCGTAAAATATGCCTCTTGAATTAAATATTTGTATACGGCTATTAAGCACATCCACCACGTAGAGATAGCGATCACTATCTTCGGCAAGCATAAAGGGAAACTGAAGCTCCCCTTCTCTTTCACCTCGTGTTCCCCAGCAACGCTGTTGATTTGTTTTCTCCAGATTAATAGAACACAAGCGGTGATTTGCTCTGTCGCTATAAGTGAGTTTTCCATCGCTCAGTAGCAGGCCTACTGGTTCTGGCGGTTTAACAGGAGGTTGATCGCTCTCGTCTTTATTCATGAGCTGGGTGTCGAGAGAGCCTAGTGGTATTTCTTCGAGATAAGCCCCTTGTTGATTCAGTATCACTATTCGGTGCTTGCCCGTGTCGGCGATATATAGCTTGTTGTGGTAAGGCTGAAAATCCATCGGATTCAACAATGCCCCAATGCGCTTGTTGGCAGTATATTGGGGAAACCTAGATTTCTTTTTTCCATTGCTGCCAAATATCAAAAGTTGATTATTCGCACCATCCAAAATCGAATAGTTGGAATCAAAACGCCGTATGGCACTTGGGTGGTTCATATCTGCCGTAATTTCCAACTGTTTAAGGGCGGATACGGCAATATAGGTATTGAAGTCTGCCTTATTCGTATCGGCAGATAGAGGGAAAGAAAATAATACACTTAAGCAAAGTAAAAAATTCAGCAGGCTGAAATGATAACGATTCACTCTAATAAACCTTGTAGACGAATCCGCTTATCATCTTTATTCGCTTTTTCCAAAAATTTTGCAATAACATTATTCTCAATGCCAAAAGCCTGTTTTGAGTTTGCCCCCAGGGCTTCAAGGTCAAGCTGGCTTTGTTTATCTTGGTGGCAATCGGTGCATTTTAAACCTTTCTCTTTAATTGGCGTATGAATACGCAGTTTAAGGCGTGCTTTTTCTTCCTCGTTTGAAAGCTCCCATTGCTGCTTAAGTTGTTTTGAAAATTCATCCTCTAAGGAAAGCGTTACGATATTCTCACGATACACGGGGTGAATTTTTGCTTTGCTTTCTGGAATCAATGATTGATTCTCTTCTGCGTCATCACCAACTTTATCGTTTGATATTTCCAGGCCACCCTTCTGGCTTGAAATCAAATGTAACTTTTCATCAAACCATGCGTAATTTATCGATTTATCATTATCTTTATAGTGACAGCTGAGGCAGTCAACAAATTGCGTGTGCATATTTAGAAAGCTGCGTAACGTTTCATTTTCTTGGTGAGGAAGGTTTAAGTGGCATTGCATACACAGCACGCCACCCTCTTGTTTTTGATCGGAATCTTCTTGTTTTCTAAAATGAAACGGTGATATGGAAAGTTCTTTGTTAGGCACTATTTCTTTTATATCGCGTATTTGCTTTAGGGCGTCCTCTAATTGCTCGCTTTCGACGCTAGCCTCTATAACATCTTGAATATAGGGGTTTCCCAGTGGGTTCTTAAAGGGGCTTTCTGCCTGCACGGGGCTAATACAAATAGAAAATAGTGCGAGTGTAAGCAAAGCAAAAATACATCGATAGCTAGAACTAAACATCATATTCATGGCTGCTCTCCCGAAGGCTTACTGTCTTTTTGTTTATCCATATCGGGTGTTTCTTTATTTTCGTCAGCTTTCTTCTCTGCGATTTCAGGCTCAGGCTTCGCTTTTGGTGGCGGCTTTGGTTTACTTTTTTTAGGGACAGATTTTGGCGGCTGCTTTTTTGCTTTGTTTTTCATTCCGAGCATCATGGTTTTAAACTTTTCACCACCCCAACGAGAGTAAATTGTTTTCGGTTTTTTCTTAATAAATAGTGACCAATAGACACTTGCTATAAGAAAAAATATAGACAGTGGAATAAGCACCAGCGCAGCCCAGTTCCAGGCGGAAGACCTAAAGTCCTCAATCTCCCAGTCTTCAAAGGGGTTCGGCATTAACCAGCTCATATCATGCATATCGGTTTGAGCAAATCTCACCCCCCCTTTCGCACCAGCGTAGGCATGACAACCTGCTGCGCCACAGGTTTTTCCTAACTGATCTATATGGGTTGGTGACTCCGGCTTTTCATCCTCGTGGATACCATGGTGATAACCAGTCGGCGCATGACAGTCGTTGCACGATGCGCCTTCTTCAACATTCGCCTCAAGCAATCGCGCGTGTAATGTCATGGCGTAAGATTGGGCCGCGCCCAGATAGCGCTTTCCCACGGGGTGTTCCTCCCCGCTTAATGCATCTTTTTGCTTAACGTCGGCCAGATGCTCGTCGTTATCATGGCATTCGACACACATATCAACCGTATCCTGTTTATCCCAGCGCGCGCCCACCAATCGCCTTAGAATATGCCCGCCAAATTGTCCTCGCCATACCTCTCCTTGGTGGCAGTTACCGCAGGCTTCGTCGGTATGATTCATCTCCTCTTTAAAAAGCGCCATTTTGTGTTCTTCAATGTACAGGGTATTGCTGTGGCACCAGCGACAAGATGGATTCGCTTCTGTCTCAATTTCTTCGAGACGGTTTCCGCCGGTAAAGCCCTTCGACCACCCGGCACCATGAATAGAATCATTAAATTCATCTACAACATATTGGTGGTCGTAGGCTTTTCCTTCAGACGGCTCTTCAACATGACAAGATGCCGCGCAATCCACTTCGGTATTTTCTACTTTATGGGGATAAGAACGTGTCTCGCGATGACAATCCAGACAAGGGACACTGCCATGAAGAGAGCTGTAGTAATGCTTTTCATCGATGCTTGCGCTACGCAATACGTTCTCGGCATCAATATAATCAAGCCCTGTGAGGGCATGGCAAGTCAAACAGCCGTCGGGGTCTACATTGCGAGCGGCTGCATTGGCTTGGGTTACACCGAAAAATAATGCTGAGCCTGTTAACAAGAAAATAAATATAAACTGCGCAATACTACGACCAGAAATACCTTTTTCCGCTTCGACTGACGGTTTCCGCACTGCCTTTTTTGGCGTCTCAATTTGCACGATGGCGGGTTTTTCTATTTTCTCAGACACCTGAGAATCACTGCCTTCTACGTTTGTGGCTTTTGAAAACGACGCACTCCGCGCCATGCTACCTAATAGTTTTACCGGTTTTTCAAGCAGGGCATGGTCGGGATGAACAGCCGTCCACTCTGGTGTTGGAAAAAACTCCACCCCTTTTTTCTTACGTACGGGGTCATAGTTAACTGGCTTGGTTATCCAGTCGATGGCTCCCCACTCACATGATTCAACACAGTCGTAACACGACATACATGAAAATTGATCCACAACGGCTATGCCATCTTTCATTTCAATGGACCCTGTCATGCATACCTGGGCACATTTTTTACAGCCCGTGCAACGCTCCTGCTGCACCCGAATTCGACGACTAAATGGCAGGTGTGCGCCGGCACGATTAACCAGCCCGTCTATAGCACCAATGGGGCACATAAACTGGCAGTAAGCGCGCCCTTTATTGGCAAAGAAACCCAACAAGAATAACAGGCATAAATTCACCAAACCCACACTACTTACGAGAAAGGCAAAACCTCTATAGCCGCCACTAAAAGCCTCAAAAATACGTGGAATGGTAATAAAATTACACAAGGTACATGCGCTAATTCCCATGCTTGGCATTAAGATGACATACACCGCAAAATAGCCGTATCGAATTTGCGTTTGAGGAAGCGGACGGTAATCAATTTTCATTCGGTCGTTAAAAAGACGACTCACTAACTCAGGAAGGCCGCCCATCGGGCACAGGTATCCGCACCACAAGCGCCCAAAAAACAGGGTAGTGATAAGGATCAACCCCATAAACATTACGCCGGTGCTCGCAACACTCATTTGTTGCAGCACATCATCCCAAGTCATTGATGCAAAATAGAGATAAAATCGCCGCATACACAACTTGCCGCACATGTCTGGGCTGTCGAGCATGGTAGGGATAATTAAAAATGGCGAAAGAAACATAAAGCAGGAGAGAATAATCAGAGCGTAACGAAATTTCTGCACGCTCGGAATATCCTGGATTGCCTGTTTTTTATTTTGAAGTAATTGTTGGCCTGGTATCATCATTTTTTAATCTTTGAACGAATGGCAAGATTCGCACAAATCTCCGTTTTTTGCTGCTAACCTCAGCAGAATTTCTTTATCGATTTTTTTATAGTGAATAGGCTGCTTCAGGTCTTCATTTGTTGTGAGCTTTCCCGCTTTTTGTGCCTGATACAACTTATGCTTTAATTCATGCAGACGTTCTTGCTTGTCGTTTTTTACGACTAAAGACCACTCGGGCGAACTGATATATTCAATACCCTTTTCCACCGCAGTATCCGCTGTTTGTTTCCCCCCAGGCGTTTCGGGATCTAAAAGACCTTTTTCATGGGGCGTGTGACAAGTGATGCAGGTGACTTGCTCTTCTTCATCCAGCGGCAATAGTACATTTTTATTTTTCTGCGCCTTTTTTATCTGTTCGCGCATTTTTTCATCTGGTTTATGTCGATGTTCCGCCACATTAAAATGTGGGTTTTCTAAATGGCAGCCGGTACATAATTGATTTAGGCCGAGCTGAAATTTCATTTCCTTCCAGTCTGTATCATGCTCCAGATCAGGTGTTTTTTGATGGCAATATTCGCAGTAGCGATCATCAACACGGCCATCCGCTTTTAGTTGTTTGTGAACATTCAGGCGTTCGGTGTCTTCTACCTTATGGCAGTTGCTGCAAAAGTCATTGACTTCAGAAATGCTGCGATAGGGGCCTCCCCGTAGAAAGTCTTCACTGTTTTTATCCACCTCGTCATAAGGCTGATTTTTTATATCTTCGATGCCATGACAGGTACTGCATACCAACATATTGTTTTCGTCTGCCTGCATTTCTTTTGGCAAACGCATATCCTGCAAGATCTCAACATCAACAACATGGTGTAACGCTGGCATTTCTTGCTCGGCTTCAGAGCCATAAACGGATAAACACTGCAGCAATAAATACACTGCAAAAACGGTCAATATGCTTGTTGTTTTATTGTTAGCCGCGCAGACCATTAAAAACCCGCCTGAACTGTTTCACCATGGCGGTGACATTGCTGGCAGTCAGAACTTATGTCGTGTACACCGCTTAAGCCGTTGCCCGTATCCAGCTCTCCGTCGTCTGAAGTGATTGTCATGTTGTGACACGTTACACACAGTTGTGCGCTGTTTCCCGCCGACACTGTTATATCGTAGTGGTCTGACTGCTCTAATTTGCTGAGCCCTTTCGCGGCGGTATCAATAATTAAATGGGCATTCTTTGTGCCATGCATTGCGTGGCAATCACTACACTCAACAATACTTTGATAGCGATAGTTTTCGCGAAGACCTGCATAAAGTCGCTGGCCACTTCCATCCACGAGGCCATGTTTATCAACGAAATTGTAAATATCATTCATAGCGATCAGCGGGTCGTCAAATTCTTTATTTGGCATCTCGAAGCCCGACTGCTGAAAACTTTTATTATGACAACGTAAGCAAAACTCGCTGCTTGATACATAGTCACTATTTTCGCCGCGCGAGTCAGGAAAATTCGTTAAATCCCGATTTATTGAAAACTGACCGTTCATGTCCGAAGCCTGATGACAACTCACACAGTTCGCATCACCCAAGCGTTTTTCGTCACCAGAAACAAAACCATGCGCGAAGCCTCCTTGCTGGGGGTGCTCGGGCAGATCCTTATTGTTGTGACACATCAGGCACGGGCGCTCTTCTCCTGTACCATTGTCGCCATGGCAACCTATACAGCTTGGGTAACTTTTTTCTTCCACAATATTTTTAATATTTTGTGCATTATTGTGGATGACGGAAACAGGATGGCAGGTACTGCAATCGGACAAAGCCCACGCTGCGCCTTCTCCCCCATGAGAGGGCGTTAATATCAAGTTGCCCAGGTCATTTTCGGTATTCAGACCACCGGCAAATTCATTGCTGTCTCCACCACATGCGCTCATCAAAAACATCAGGCACAGCATGAAACCAAACACAGCGCCACGCTGATAATCTGTTTGCTTTCTCCTGTTGTTCACCTGCTTATCGTTTCTCATGACAATCCACACAATATTTTACGCCATGACAACTTCCACATTCCGGTGCTCGTATTTGGGCATCTAATCCATGGCTATATTGGTAACCTAAGGGATGCACATCCCGTTTACTTGTACCCCTATTAAAATGGCAGTCACTACAGAAGTTCGATTCGATATGACAGCTTTCACACTCCTCGATACTGTGGCTCGCATCGAGCCCATGATTATTTTTATAATCAAAATTATGATCTTGTGGCCAAACTGTTGCAGGGTCAGGGTGGCATACTGCGCATTCAGTGGGCGCACTGCGCTCATCGACGTGGCAATCATGGCAAATACTTTCCAGCGGCTCGTTATTAATGCTCGTCAATTGCTTTAATAGCGCTTCATCTAAAATTACATTTTTGGAAAATGCATGGCATAACATGCAGCTATCGCCGTTGTTGTTCATCACTTCTTTATGAATATTATGGGGGTAGTAGATATCTGGCCGCTTTTGTCGCTTTTTCCACCAGTGGTTTTCGTCGCTTTCTTGCGATGCTAGCGGCTTAACATCACTCGTTTTTTGGCTCTCATCTATAATATTTTTTGCACTATTTTCACAGTAGGCAGTTGTTATAGTGCATATCAATACAAGAAATAAAAAAAGTCTTCTCGCAGTTTTTATGCATATTCCTGCGCGACCAAAGCATTGATTTCTATGTGAATATTTCATTTGTTTGCCGTGTCCCAATTCTTACTGAGGCTAAAGGACACTCGGTATTCATCATCGGGGAAACTTAGTGAATAATCACCGTCGTATTGTTCCTGATTTATAAACTCGCCACTGCAGTATAAAAGCCATGTGCGATGCGGTTTCCAGTCCCACCGCAATTCAACACCGTAGGTTTGTGTTGTGGCCCGAAGTTGTGACTGCTGCACCCTAAAAACCGTATTAATAGCAACTTCACTGAATGGCCCTGTGGAATGTTTGGCACCCACATAAAGACCCACATGATCCTGCCTCATAAAGTCCAGTAACTCGAGACGCGATTCAAAGGACACGCCCCCACGATAAAGAAAAGAGTTGAAGGCCAAGCCCTTGCCCTCCTCCCCAATTTCTCGCTCAACAAAGCGGAAATCAAGAGAGTGCCTCTCGTATCGCCGAGGATAAAAATACATGCTTGCCAGATATTCGGTTTGATTTCCCTGATTTAGAAACTTGTAAAATTGGCTTTTAAAATCAACAGCTGGCTCAAGGTAGGCGTAATGATTTAGCCCTATTCCAACCTGGGCTTTTGCTGTTAACGGGAACATTCCATCAAATGAAAATTTTTCAATTTCGTTATCGCTTATTAAATAATTTACTTCCCCATTTATCTCAATATCATCCTGGGTATAACGCACACGCGCCGGAGGGCGGTCATCTTTTATTAGAGCACGGCTAACAAGTGCTACTCGACTCAGGCTTTTCGTGGGGCTGGCTGTTGAAAGACTTGACTGAGCTGGGCTTGCACCTTTTTGATACTGCATACCAACTCGGTGACTATGGCTCACCGTATAGTGATTTGAGATGGGTGCTTTGGTGGAATCAGCATTCGCACGTGATATTTCAAAACGTTTTTCAGCAACAAAACCTTCCACGCCCATAATGAGATCGCCTTCGGAAACGAGAAAACCTTCTAGTCTTTTCGGCTTGCCTGCATAGGCATAAAATTTATTTTTGTCTTGTGCGCGGCTGTATAAAAAGCCATCTATGATATAGAAGCCACTAAAATCAGTTTTTTGAAACCGGCCAACAGAAAGCGACTCAGATTTGGATAGGTGTTGATTGATATAAAGTTGATAAAATTCCGTTTCAGTAGAGTCCCACACCTGCTGATTAAATAATAAATGAAACTGGGTTTCTCTATTATCGCTAACATAGAGGCTATTGCCCCATAGGATTAGCTCACTTTCTTCACCACGAATTTCACTCGTAGCTTGCCCAAGTGTTTCTAGGCTCCCAGTCCAATTTGCCATCGCAAATGGGGTATATAGCGCGCTCGCCAACAACAAAACGATTAAACGAAAATAGTTCACGCATTCAATTCCCTACTAAGCTCGTAGGTTAGCGCTCAATGGCTGCTCGTTATTCTCTC
Source organism: Gammaproteobacteria bacterium UBA3067 (assembly GCA_002366835.1). Lineage (GTDB taxonomy): Bacteria > Pseudomonadota > Gammaproteobacteria > Pseudomonadales > UBA3067 > UBA3067. The sequence goes on along the minus strand of DFBZ01000009.1, from coordinate 22,029 downwards.
CCTCAAGCTTTCGGTTTTTATAAAGTGCCCAACCGACCAGCCCCGTAATAGCAAAGGCACAGCCGCCGCATAATACACACTGGCCTTGCTTTGGTAAGGTGCACTGGGTTACTGCAATATGGCCCAAGGCAAAACTCGCACCGGCAGCCCACGGAAATAACTCTTTTCCTTTTTCTCTAAAAAACGTTTTATCCATAATAACCTCTTACAATTCGCCACAAATATGGATTCAATTTATAGCCACTTGTTGAACTTCTATGAATTGAGTCAAAGGGGAATTTTTCATCCCCTCTGCCCAATGATTTCTACTTGCGTCTCAGCAGTGATACGCCCAGCAATAGAGGTAATAAATAGATTATTGCTCCGCCACTTTTCCCGCTACTGGATGGCTGTGCGGTATCTGAGTCAGTGCTAGATCGTGCGCTTAGCGCTTGATCCATCACAACGAAGTGGCCAATCCTGTCGACTTCAGCCAGAACATAGCCGTTGCTATTTTCAGTTTTTGGCTCTACCGCTATTATTTCCGCTGCACTGAGTTCATTCCAGCTTTCTCCATTTACGGAGTAGCCAATGCTTATCCTCTCTTTATCAGTATTTTGTTGTAAGTAAGGAAGCCTAACGACCATGGGTTCGTTAGCCGGAGTATCTACAACCTGACTGTTACTATTTAGAAACGTGAGAGCAAGCGCATCGGATGCAAAATTATTCAAACCGGATTGCTTGGCTTTTTCGAGCCCGTTTTCGTTATACATGGCTTTCACTCTATAGCTAGGGTATACCCTCTCAGACTGGTCATTTGCTTGAAGTATTACAGCAATCTCGCGCACCCTTGGCTCGCCATAGTTGGCGCGATAATAAAATACATTATCGCTTTTAAGTGTGTTGGCCAGAGTGCTTTGATGCGTTGTTTCAACGTTTGTCCCATCAACCGCTTCTGAAAGAGACGCTTTTTTCATTTCGCCCGCCGCTACGATTGCTCGATCAGCACCCAGCACAGTCATCGAACCATCAAACTTGGTTTGGCCCAATATATCTCGCACATTTTGGCTGATCACATATTTCGTGCTGCCATCTTCTTGGGTTTGCTCCTGCATTTTCATATAAGGCTGAGCCATTTGGATAATTCCCTCATCAACCAAGCGGCGATCGGGCAATTCCATTACCACCTTACTATTAGCGCTACCTAGCACGCCGTCTTCAGAAATCAGGGCGCTGAAAGAATCATTTTGTTTTTTATTGTGGCATTCGCCGCACTGCAGGGCTTGAGGTGAAGGTCTCGTGTTATGTGAGATCACATAGTTGTTCATTTCTCCCCAAATTAGAACGGTATCCGATTCCTTATAACCGGCTGATGATAGTAATCCGTCGTAGGCTTTTTTAAGCCCCACATATTCATCGTAGCTTTGTGGATCACCATACCTACAGGAACCATGGGATACACTCGCGGTAACGGTTGCAACTTCCTGCTTAGTTACTGGGTCAACAATTCGCCCGCCTTCGCTACAGTCTTGCGGATCAATTTGTTCAAATACGCTATTTCTTTCGGTTCTCGACAAAACATGCCCAGATGTTTGGTCTTTCCAAACATAGCGCGGTTTTGCGTTATAAGGCGTTATCCGAAGTTTGTTATCACTGTCGCTGCGGTAGCGATATAAGGTATTTATGGGTTTGCCATAAGACTTTTTGTTGGTGATATGACAAGCCTGGCACGACACCACGTCAAGGTGGGTCTGCGTTACTTTATCCAGGTTACTAGCGAGGTAGCCCTTCATGTCACCGCTGTTTTTCCATAGTTCTCGGTGAGCAGAAAGCATGTCAGCCTGGCCAGAAGGAATGACCGGGTTTTTTGCCTCATCATGACAGTATGAGCAGGTCGTCGCATTCGGCCCGTTATCAAGGTCATTCCGCACATCCATATCGGAATTACCTTTTAGGAAATTATGGTTTGCATCCAGATCGGTATTGGAGCCAACCGGTCGGAAATATTCGCGAGAGTGGCAAGAGTTACAGTTTTCTATCTGACGCTCTTCACCATTATCTGTCACCCAAGTTTTTCCTTTATGCACGTCATCTTGGTAATCTTCCTCCAAAATGCCATCTTCATCGTAGACTGCTTCTGAGCTTTCACCAAAACCATAGAAGCCTCGTCGAGAATTACTGGTTCGGTGGCACATCATGCAGTTGTCGTTGCCAGGAAAACGTAACATCGGAATCACGACTTTTCTGCTCTCGTTAAAAACGTCTTCATTCCATGTAAGCAGTGGTTGCCCTGTGCTATCCAGAGTCATCTTTCCAGACTCTGCATCCCAGTTAAAATCCACAAGGGGCTTTTCTGCCACGCCTTCTTCGCTACCATCAAGATCCAAATGCTGAAAAACTGCCGTAGAACCGTAGCGATAGAAGCCCTTGCCAATCAGTGCGGACTGCCTTAAGCCACGCGTATATAAATCCAAAGGCTTTCTAGCTCCTCCATAAGACGGCTGATCTGCGTTGTAATCTTGCAGTTGCCCAAAGTCGGTGTGGCACATAAAGCAATCATTTTCCACTACGCCACTTTTTTTCCAATCCCACTGATGTACTTCTGAGCTACTTACTTTTTGA
>DFBZ01000009.1:15570-19325 GCA_002366835.1 Gammaproteobacteria bacterium UBA3067 | reverse complement strand
GCCCGGAGCACCCATGTCTGCAAAATCAGTTTCTGATGCGTTCTCTTTTTTTGCCAACCAGTTAGGGGAGTTACCTCCCATGCAGGTATAACCTCCGAAGTAGCCAGGAGAAACCAGTTGATCCATGCCTCGCAGGGCACCAAATTCATCATTCGCTTCGTCCCTACCCATCTCAAAGTGGTAGGCGTGGGTAATGCTGTCGTAATCATGACAGGTGCCACAGGTTTGTTTCGGGCTATAGGGTTTACCAGAATCAAGTACGTTCTCACCCTGCTCATCAAAGATTGCAATTTCTGGGTGGTCAACTACCTTATCAAAAGGGTGTTTATCTGCCGCCCACAATGCACTAGGCAAGGCCAAGCAGAACACAAAAAAGAGGCGCTTAAGGGACACTGCCCATATATTTTTGAACCATTCTTGCGTGGGCGTGTCACAGGAACTAGCCGCCCTACCATTATTATTTATTGAGACTGCACTCATCGCACCTTTCCTTTTTTCTTGGTTTTACACTTACGGTCTGGGCGGATTTTACTCTGAATTAATAAGCACTTGGGTGTGGCATAGTGACGCGCGACAATTGGTCGCACCCAAATACATTGAAAAGAGTAGCTATGTGTGATAAAGGCTAAAATGCGTGACTGATACCACCAGCAAGAGCAAGAGATCTTTCCTTATTAATGCTCGGCGGACAGAATCAACGGAAGAAGCCTTCATTAATATGGGAGGGACTACAAAGCCCTCACCTATCAACATGCGGCTTAATGCGCAGTTTTCCGAGTAGATGCAAACCCCGTCAAACCAATATTGACACTCCCTTTGTCAGATATGACATAAGCAACAAAGCTCATTCCAAATACAAACGCGATTTAGCATGCATTATTTACAGATAACACACTAAATTCAAAGGGTTAGCCAGACCAGACTACATTGGCGCAGATAATGCGTTGTATATAAATGGCAAAACAACATTTCCACTTATCGACAGACAAAAGGGAAAGATCATGAAAAAGAAATTACTTGTGCTCGCAAGCGCAGCTCTTATCTGCTCTACACAGCCCTCTATAGCGGAAGAGGGAGTCGCCTTAAATGAAGGAAAGCACCACCATAACCACCACCAAGGGATGCCAACAGTAGATGAACGCATTTCTTTAAACTTAGGTCCCGCAATGAAGCAGCACCAGCTTGCTAACATGCGCAACCACCTTGATGCCGTTCGGCGGATTATCGAGGCCGTATCCACCGATCAATTTGAAGCAGCATCTCAAATCGCCAGCGAGGGTCTAGGATTAACCACACGAATGGAAGGCATGTGTAACAGCTTTGAGAATGAGTCATTCAGAGAATTGGCACTGACATTTCACAAAAGTGGCGATGAACTAGCTACCGTATTAAAAAGTGGCAATGCACAGAAATCGCTCCAGGCTCTGAATGAAACAATGACCTTTTGCGTAACGTGTCACGCAACATATAGACAATAAATACGATGACTCCCCCACATGACGGGGCGGGGCGATGCCCTGCCTATGTCGGGGGCCGGTAGTGTCGCAGGCATTAGGCCTGCGTATGTGAGGAGGCTATATTAAGCACTTTCACTACGCTTATGCCCCATAATTTAAAGCTTGCTTAAAAGGGCCGCTAACACGTATTTACTTCCTATGATTTTCCTATACCCTTACCCTAGTACTTACTTTTATTAACTCAACTCTATCAACTACTTGCGCTTCGTTAGTTTTAATAGGCAACGAAGAAGTTAGACCACCAAACCCTTTTCACTGAGACACACAGTTTCTCAACTACCCCGTAAAGCATTGATGAAAACAAAATGAAAAAAAACATTATCGCCCTAGCTCTAACAGCCACACTTATCCCCGTTGCATTATTCACGGCCCCCACAGAGTGGTACCCCCATGAATGGCGAGTCACTGCTTATGAGTGGTTCGGAAGTCGGGATTACAGCTCAGCCCCTGAAACAAAAGACTACACAATGCCAACTGCTGAAGAAATTTGCCCGCCAGATGAAAAAGGTTGGCGCGAAGCACAAGTCATTGAGGGCGTGTCCATTAGCGAATCCAAAGGCTGCAAACCTGACAACCCCAATTTCATCGCTGCCGTAGTAAAGGGCACCAATAATGTTTCCGAAAGCACCCTGTTAAATTCTGGCTTGATGCACGACACCGTTAAGCTTGGTCGAGACCTGGATGGAGACGGCGACCCCGACGAGATACACATCACGCTCGAAGTGGTGGAAATAAATGGTGGCTCGCCAGATATCCCCGCACCGGTTACCACTTTTGATATTGCCCCAGGCATACAACCCGGTTTTTGGGCGTTTGCGCCGAAGTCCTTTGGTATGTCTACAGCGAACTTCGAAACCAGACAAGCGAACCCCTTAATTCGCGTACCCTCTCCCGTTATTCGCGTTGAGCAGGGTGACAAGGTAACAATCAGCTTGGAGAACACGCACTACCTGCCCCACACCATTCATCTTCACGGTGTAGACCACCCCTTCTCCGCCGACCATGGCATGCCCCACGACGAACTCTCCAAACACCTGCACGGCACAGGCACAGACGGGGTTGCCGAAACCAGCGAGATGCCTGCTATGCCAGGCGCGGCACTGGTCTATAATTTCCAGCCTCGCCAGCCCGGCACAATGTTTTATCACTGCCATGTGCAAGCGAACGTCCACATTATGATGGGTATGCAAGGCTTGTTCGTAGTGGAAGAAAATCGTCCTAACAACTGGCTACAAACTCTCAACGTGGGCGCAGGCTTGGTGAGACATTCGTCTGTCGCTGTTAAGGAAGAATATGACCGTGAATATGACCTGCACTTTGAGGATGTATTTAAAGAACTCGGAGAGACCATTCAAACCCATAATGACCCGCGCCTGACCATCATTGACCAACACCGCGAATGGGACATTACTGACGATGCCCCTGACTACTACTTAATGAATGGGCACTCATTCCCCTATACATTGCAAAACTCTCTGGTCATTGTTGGCCCCGATGAAAAAGTCAAACTACGAGTGCTTAACGGTGGCGCAGAAGGCGTCGCGTTTCACTCCCATGGATTCAGACCCACCGTTACCCACCTCGATGGCATTCCCCTGACGCCCGACAACCAGTTTACCCGTGATGTTATCTGGATTGCTTCCGCTCAGCGGGTCGACCTTAGCTTAACCACCGTCAACGACGGCTTCCACAACTATGGTGAAGGTATCTGGATTTTTCATGATCACCGTGAGGCAGCGCAAACCAATGACGGTATCTATCCTGGCGGCACCATTAACGCCATTACCTTTGAGTCTTATCTGGATGACAACGGCTTTCCCAAAGTACAGGGGGTCGACTGGAAGAAATTCTTTACCGCCGAATATTACCGCAAGGATGTTCCCATCTGGCTGGACTATGACTTAAAAGGTATTTTTGGCGAAGCCGAGCTACCGGTTTCCACGGTATTGCGTTATTTACTCTTTGGTTTAGCAATCGGCGGGCTACTTATTCTCTTAGGTCGACAAATTCTTGGCGGAAAAAGGAGCTAACCATGCGCTTATACACTTGGCTAAACGCAGTTTTGATACTTTTCTTTTTGTCTGGTCACGCCCTTTCTCAACAAGAAGAAAACGCAAACTCAGGAGAGGTGGATCACTCTCAAATGGATCATAGCAAAATGGACCATTCCAAGATGAATGACGCCGAGATGGATCATTCTCAGATGGATCACAGCAAAATGGATCACTCCAAGATGAA
>DFBZ01000009.1:13518-15443 GCA_002366835.1 Gammaproteobacteria bacterium UBA3067 | reverse complement strand
GATGGACCACAGCCAAATGGATCATTCACAAATGGGCCATGAAGGCCACGGCGATCATGCTATGACGTTCGATGAGCAGGGCATGGTCATGAATTTTAATACAGAAAAGCTACCAGGGGGTTGCGATGAAGTCAGTGAAGACGTCGCATTTACCGTTCGAGCTGGCACCGCTTACGCGGAAAAATTTGCCGGAGATGTCTTTGGAATGGACACTCACGAGCTCGCGGTCAAACCCTGTAGCCGAGTCACTGTCACCTTTATCAACGAAGATGCTGTCCGCCATCAATTTATGGTGCACGGCCTGCCCAAATATATTTACTCTATGGGAATGTTCCATATAGAAGCGGCTGGCGGTGCCACCAAACAAGGCACCTTTATCGTCCCAGGTGAAAATAAAACCTATCTGCTACATTGCGACTTGGCTCAGCATATGGAAAATGGAATGAAAGGCCAGCTGGTGGTAGGAAAAGGCAGTGGTGATCTCACCAGCGTCCCTGGCATCTCGGCAAAATTTCGAGCTGATCAATATCTATCGAAAGAAAACCAGACTTGGGCCATTTTTGGCGGACTGGTTCTCGCTATTCTTCTGCTAACGCCGCTTATTAGGCGATGGACATAAAAACCTACACAAGGAGCTACAGAACTGCCCTAAACCCTACCCCATATTTCTACCTCGTAGCGAAAGGAAGGACGTTCAACATAACCGCCCCTGCCAAATTTTTTAATACAAACGCGATGCAATGAACTTGCTAAGAGTCTTCATTGTGATTTTTATGGTCTTTTGATGCCACCTGCGCGGGATATTTATAAAAAGAACTCTCTCGTATGCTGGCTCTACGCTTTAAAAAACTGGCTCTGCGACCATTAGACCAATCCTGCTCCCCTTCAAATAACACGCTTTCTTTTACTGGTTTTTCTTCACTTCTCTCAGATGGATAAATCATCACACTATTCCTCCATTCAATAGGTTTCTTTTAGTAAGAAAGCCCTATGAGAATAGGAAAACCCACTGTCGTCCCACCTCTTCTCAGATGACCTCCTCGATGCCTCAGTGTTGATTCTAAAGATATAGCTATATTGCATTCTGATATAGATCAATGAATATTTCGATTTCATGGGAGAGCTAAGCGGAAAAGTTTAGAGGTGAACGACTGAAACACTCTTTTTCTAAACCGAGCATTGCGTTGCAGCTAAGAAAAACCTCGCAACGAAATACCCTGCAATAAGCGGCCGAGCAGGTCAGCCCCTGTAATAACGCGCTTTTCATCCGCCCAGAAAAGAATCAGATCATTATCAATCACATCATCTTCTGCCGACTCTTGCTGGACTCTCAAACGAGACATAACGCTACCCAGCAAGACATTGGCATCTCTCACCACTATAGGACGGTGACAATAGCGATAAGGGTTCACTGGCCCCTTTCCAAACAGCGCATCCCGCAAAAAGTCGTTCGCGTTCATTACCAAGTGCGGCTCCCGCTGTTCATCGATAATGATAATCCACTTTTTCCCAGAGCGATTCACCTCTTGCAAAAACGGCTCATCAATCCGGCGCTCAATATCCGGAAACTGAGGAATACCAGCGGCTAATGGCAGTAATATAATACTTTCTGGGTCTATACGCTCACCTTCCTGCCTCACACTTAGATCGTCTAGCGCCAAAAAATTCATAGCGCCAATACCTTCCAGGCGGCTCACATCGGTCTCCTCAGCATCGATATGTTTACTAATCAGCTGGTGTAAATCTCTTTCTCTAAAATATTGAATGTTTTCTTCGCCCAACCACCAGTCCAGCACCATGGCGGACGGCTTTGCCACCGGGTAGAGCAATATTTGATACAAACGTACCACTGGAGCAAGCAATGCACCCAATCGCATTGCATGTCGGGAGAAATAGGCCTGGGGAAATATTTCTCCGCCAAAGGT
>DFBZ01000009.1:11057-13407 GCA_002366835.1 Gammaproteobacteria bacterium UBA3067 | reverse complement strand
TTTTTTGCGGCAAGGCTTCCTCCAGAGGCTTCCACCTCTAAACGTAAACGACTGATACTGAGCAGCGCCAGATTCAAGCCAGAAAACATAGCCGCCTGACTAATGCAAAATACAATGCCTATCCATGCAAGAATATTCACAGATAATATCCCTTACTAAAATTTATTGAACTGTTTGTCATTAACGAACAAGTCCTATACCAGCCTCTTTGCTTCTTTCTGTTTTGCATCAAGGTATTTTGAATCACTTCAAAAAGCATTATCCTAGAAACCGCAGTTGAGTGCGAAAAAGATGTGCAAGATATTGTCGTGCATAGGAAATTTTTAAAATTCGTGCTCACCTTATTGGGCGTAAGCGCCGTATACGGCTGGAGATGAGAACTTTTTAAAATTTTATAGGTGCGGCAAGAGCTTGTGCAGAATTTCGTACTCCAACTGCGGTTTCTAGGATTATGTATGCGTCAACAACAATACAATGAGCAGCAAAACAATAACCGTTAAAATGGTCGTATCCAAAATGCCAAAGGTATGATCCTCTGCTAGCAAAGAAGACAGGGTGTAAAAAGTAGGGAATAAAAATGTAAGCAATAAAATGACAGGAACTGAAAAAGACAAGGGGAAGTCTAAATGCTCCGGCATAAAAAACATCTGCACAAAAAAGATGGCTAACAACGTAAAGGGCAACAATAAAAACAATACTTGCGTAATACCACCAAAGGCATTGGCCAGAGCAATGCCATATTCTCCCTTACGATGTGATGACCACAAAATCACATATTCACTCATCCCTCCAAATGCCGCCAGTAAAAAGGCGGTTGCTATATCGCTTAAACCTAGCTGCGTTAAAGCATTCTCGGCAAAGACGGCTACGCTATGCCCACCGACAAAAGCACCAATAATGCCACACAGAGTGACGACCGCAATTAATCGACCATCTTCCGATATCGCATACTCATAGGCCTCAGCATTGCGATCGTCTTTTTGCTTTTCTGTAAATTTTAGAGCCTCTTCAATATTCCCTTCTTCTTCGGCGTAGTCTCTCACTAATTTTATGATATACACGGTGAATATCGTCAACATCGCTAAACTCAAACCCAGTAAATCCATAGGGCCGATATAGCTCTTACCATGATTGCCCACGTTCGCAACAATCATCCAAATGCCGCAAATTAGTCCCAACGCGCCACCAGCGATAAGAATCTGATTACCTGCTTCAGTGATGGGCTTAGGCATTAAAAACCGCCCTCTTTTATCTTTCGGCAAGAAATAAGAATAAAAACTAAACACCAGGGTGTTGTTGTAGATAGTCATCATAACCATTACAAACGCCGCCAAGGGGCTTTGTACCACCAAATATCCAGCCACGACTATTTCTGGCAAGGTGGCCACTATCTCGCCCAAGGTTCCGGTAACGTAATGGCTCAAATTAATGCGGGAGGCCGCCGCAATGGTGGCTTGCAATAAAGCCTGACAAGCAGCTTGAATCATAAACAGGCCAACAAGCAAATAGAGTAAACTTTGCACCCAAACCTGGAGTTGTACAAACTGATAGTGTTGCTGCAGTTCGAGCAAACCATACAAAGTCAGCATCAGCACAAATCGCGGCATCCACTTAAAGTGCAGCTCTTTGGGCCACCCTAGTCGGAAGTGGCTATCTCGATCTGGATCAATGTCAGCACGCAGTAAAGCATCACGAACGTGCTTGGGTAACTTGCCATTAGCTCCGAAATCCGGAGAAGGAATTTTTAGCATGAAGAAGAATGACTCATTATTGGTTGAATCCAAGGGCCATGAATATCAGGGTCCTTGTTTGTAACCTGACACTATAATACAACGCGTCTCCTCTTGTGTTTCAGGTTTCTTTCCAGTTCCGGTATCTTGGTGATATCCGTGCAAAGGGCATTCAACGAATGAAAAAATCCAATCTTATTGCAATCATTGACCTTGTCGCATTTGTCGCCTTTTTATTTCTCACCACAACCGGCGTACTGTTGCGCTATTTATTACCTGAACGCAGTGGACATTGGAAAACAATCCTAGGGCTGAACAAACACGAATGGGGAACGCTTCATTTCTGGATCGCAGTCGTTCTGCTGTTTGTTCTTGCGCTACACCTTTTGCAGCATAAAAAATTCATACACAATGTCTTCAGAGGACGAAATCAGGAGAAGATGAGCGTCAGAATCGCTCTTGGCATTATTGGGCTAATCGCTATTATTCTCTTGGCAATGCTACCGCTGATTAGCCCAGTAGAAACCCCATCGGAACCGAAAAAACAAGGTCAGCCACATTTTCAAAAAGATAGGCCAATCAGCCTAAGCTTTCCTTCTAGCAGGCTGTTAAAAACATAG
>DFBZ01000009.1:8158-11021 GCA_002366835.1 Gammaproteobacteria bacterium UBA3067 | reverse complement strand
TCTTCCAAAAACCAGGCTGAAAACTCATGCCGCCCTTCCAGGCCGGCCTTCGCATATAAGGCAGATGCCTGCTGGCGAACCGTTTTTTCTTTGGTGCTTCTGACTTCTGCAATTTCTTTGAAGCTCAAACCTTTAAGCAGCAACAGGCCCACTTGCTGCTCGCCTTCAGTCAGTGCCCAGGCCTTAAACTGCTGGTGTATAACCTCGCTGTATTGACTGCGGGCAACACGCATATCTTCGGTAATATTCTCCAGTTCCTGATCCGCATGGGCAAGACGAGCGGCAATGCCATGGAGCTTTTGGCCGCGCTTGTGCATCTCAAACATCACATAGACCGCACATAAACCTGACACCAAAACAATCAGCGACTCTTCCAGAACATGCCAAAGTGGCACCCCTAGATGGATATCAGTGACCACATCAAAACAATTGAGGATCATAATAATAAAAAGTACCATCGCAATAATCTTATCTTTCATAAAGCCCTTTTAAAACGTCATAAGACATGTATACCATGACCCGAACTGGGCCATTTGTCCAATGTGTTCAGCCTAAATTATAGTAGAGTAGAGTTCAGACAAGACAGGAGCAAGCCTGGATGAAAATTATCCACCCAACTACTTTCCTTAGCCCCCACCACCGAAGATTATCGCTATTAAGGTGTTTGGCTGCAGCGCTTATTGTTTGCCCCCTAACCGCTCACTCCGATCAAACAACAACTATCCCCAACCCAGCCACACAGATTACATTAACCGATGCCCGTGATGCCGCCATAAGAAAAGGCCTTATCCAAGCAGTATCGGGCAAAACAGCCTCTCACCCTGCCTACCGATGGCTCGCCGCCACGCCAAGCATCAGCGCCAACTATCTTGATAGCCGTGAACAGCTGGGTAGTAACGAAACCGAACTGAGCCTCAACCTGCCCCTCAAATCGCGGCGCCAGCATCAAGCCGATAAACGACTGAGTGCACTAACGGTTTCCGGCCAGGAACAAGCCACCTCTCTGCAGGCGCTTTATTATTCCGGCCTCATCCGCAAAGCCATTTGGTCTTATCGCATCGCCCAGTTTAAATACCAGAATGGCAAAGAACAGTTACGTGTACTCGGTGACTTGGAAAAACGCCAAACGGAGCTTCTTAAGGTCAACGCCATCCCTCGTTATGGCCTGCTGATGGTGCAGAAGGAGATTACCAGCACCCAGCTTGAAACATTGCGGGCACAACAAGAAGCAAAGCGATGGTTGGCGTCCTACCAACAAACCACAGGCCTGAGCTCGCTACCCGCCTCTTTTTTTGAGGACCAACCCAGTTTAGATATAAGCTCAGAAACTGCCCTACTGGAACGTCATCCTGCCTTACTGGCACTAGACACCCAGTGGCGGCAACATCAAACCATGTTGAAAATCAGCAGCAGTCAGTCTGAGCCGTGGGAACTGTCTATTTCCGCCAAGGAAATTGACAGCTCTGGGTTTACAGAAACGCAGCTCGGCTTAGGGGTTCAGGTGCCACTGACCTTTTTTAAGCGCAACTCCCAATCCCACCGCAGCGAGCATATCAACGCGCAAACTAGCTACCAGCAACAGCGAAGCGAACTATTTCTAGCGCTGCTCGATGAATGGCAACAACGCATACAAGCATCAAGGTCATTACAACAACTGCAAAGTCTTCTCGTTGAAAATGTCTCTCTTGCGAAAGGTATCAATGTGCAAGTTCAGTCTTTATCAGCGCGCAATGAACTCAATCCGGAAATCATCATACGTCGCACTTTAGATGCCCTTGATAGCCAAGCAGAGTTTTCTTTAAACCAAATATTGATCCACCAAAACCGCGCAATGCTTCGGCAGGCAGCAGGAATCCCACTATGAACAACACCAAAAAAGTACTTATTACCAGCCTAATAGCGCTGCTTTTTTCTGGCTGGGCTTATGCGGAAGTACCGCCTATAGAAAAATCAATAATGCTGGCGATTGAAGACTTAGAACAATTAGACATCAATTTTCAGAAAGCGAAAAAAGTAACCTACTACCCAGGCGAATACTTGCCTGCAAAAGTGTCCTCCATCCCAGGAAAAACCCACCCCCTTTTAACACCGACAGATATTCAGCAGGTAGAGTTCCTGTTTGCACAAGGCAAACGCGTTGCCAAGGGTGAAGCAATATTGGTAATTCGTGGGCCAGCAGTACATCATCTAATAAACGAATACGAAGGTAAGAAGACCGACTATTTATTGCGTAAAAAGCGTTATAAAAATAATAAAACTCTGCTTAACAAACAAGCCATCAATGAAAGCCTATGGATAGACATCAGCAGAGAATATTATCAAGCAAAGTTAGAGTACGAACACCTGCGCCATTTTTTTACCTTAGTGATCCATAAAAATGAAACAAGCCCATCGCTGACACTCAGCGCACCGATAGACGGCATAATCAGCTATTCCAACAAAGGCACTTTCCAATCGGGTGAAACACTTGCCGAATTTATGAGCCCCTCCTCTCTTGCTCTGAATCTCGCGCTACCCGTTAGCTACACCGATCAACTTGCCTACCTTCAAGTAGAAAACCTCAGGCCCGAACACTGCCAAGTAGAAATCAATCGCGTCGGCGGTGTAGCGAAGAATGTATTTATCGAAGCCTGGTCAAAACCATTGCCCCCAAGCTGCGCGTTAAAACTTGGGCAAACTGTGCGGGTAAAACCTTTCTTTAGCGCCTCAGCCTACCGCATCCCTCAGCAAGCCGTATTTGAATGGCAAGACACAAACCATATCTGGGTAAAAAATAACAACTCACTCCAGGCTATTCCTGTGCAACTTATTTCCACAGAAAAAAACCACTACCTGATTAGTGCACCGACAGAACTATCAGAGC
>DFBZ01000009.1:0-8095 GCA_002366835.1 Gammaproteobacteria bacterium UBA3067 | reverse complement strand
TTCTGCGATTTTCCCTTACCCAGCGACTTTTTGTACTGATCGTCGCAGCAACCTTTGTCGGCCTGGGTGCCAGAGCATGGCTGAATATTCCCATAGATGCCTTCCCCGACATCTCACCGACACAAGTTAAAATTATCATCAAAGCGCCGGGTATGACCGCAGAAGAAATTGAAGCACAAATAACCCAGCCGATTGAAACGGAGCTTCTTGGCATACCTGCTCAACAAATGCTGCGCTCCACCACCAAATATGCCATTACAGATATCACCCTGGATTTTGACGACGGCACAGATATTTATTGGGCGCGTCAACAGGTCAACGAGCGCTTATCAAATATCTGGGAAAACTTGCCTGCTGATATAAACGGCGGCATCGCCCCTATGAGCACACCGCTCAGCGAAATATTTATGTTTTCCATTGAAAACCCCAGCTTATCGCTTCTTGAACGACGCCAGCTGTTGGACTGGGAAATCCGCCCTCTATTACGCACCGTGCCCGGTGTTGCCGATGTGAATGTACTGGGGGGCTACGCCAAAACTTTTCAGATCACCCCTGATGCAATACGACTAGCGAATGCGGAGCTAAATTTTTCCAGCCTTGAAGCCGCCATTCTCAACAACAACCTGAATGGCGGAGCGGGGCGTTTAATCAAGGGCAATGATGCCCTCATTGTAAGATCCGAAGGGCGAATTGATGACCTACAAAAACTAAAAAACCTGGTTGTAAAAGTCGATGGCCAAAAAATATATCGGCTAAAAGACGTTGCAGAAATCGGCATCGGCCACCTCGCCCGCTATGGTGCAGTCACCCGAGATGGCGAAGAAACCACCGAGGCACTGGTCATCGCATTAAAAAATAGCAATACCGCCGAAGTGGTAAAAGGCGTTAAGGAAAAACTTAACGCCATTGAAGCATCGCTACCGGCAGGCACCCAGTTAAATGTTTTCTACGACCGCAGTAATTTAATTAATACCGCCGTCAACACACTGTCTATCGCTCTCGTTCAATCAGTGATTTTAGTTATCCTGCTGTTAGCAATATTTTTGGGTGATGTACGTTCCGCCGTGGTGGTTTCACTGTCCTTACCCCTCGCAGCGCTCTCTACATTTTTCTTGATGGAAAAAATGAATTTATCCGCGAATTTAATGAGCCTGGGGGGCTTGGTGATCGCCATTGGAATGATCGTGGACTCCTCTGTTGTCGTGGTTGAAAACATCGTCAACCAACTCGAAAAAAATAGCCGTCTACCACGCCTGCATTTAATTTATAGAGCCAGTAAAGAAGTTGCCGTGCCGGTTTTTTCAGGCACCCTCATTGTAATGATTGTGTTTTCGCCTCTAATGACACTACAGGGCCTGGAGGGCAAGTTATTTTCCCCCGTCGCACTCACCATTGTATTCGCAATGTTGTCTGCTTTAGCTCTATCACTGACTGTAATCCCCACCATTGCCTCCCTGCTGATTAAACCCGGCGCAAGCAAAGAGCCCTGGCTTGTGGTCAAACTACAGAGCATTTATCGGCGTAGTTTAGTAAAAGCGCTGCATCAACCACGGGGACTTATTATTACCCTGTTGCTAATTTTATTTATCAGCGCAGGCTTATTTACGCAATTAGAAAAAGCCTTTATGCCGGTACTGGATGAAGGCGACATCATTGTTCAATTGGAAAAATCGCCGAACATTTCATTACAAAGCTCTATTGAGCTAGACCAACAAGTTGAGCGAGCACTATTAGATAACATTCCCGAAATTGCACAAATTGTTGCACGCACCGGTTCAGACGAAATGGGCCTTGACCCAATGGGTTTAAATGAAACCGATATTTTTATGGAATTAAAACCCACAGAACAATGGCGCTTTAATGACAAGGAAGCACTGATTCAGGAAATAAGAAAGGTACTCGAAGGTTTCCCCGGTATGAATATCGGTTTTACTCAACCCATTCAAATGCGCACCACCGAAATGCTAACCGGCAGCACGGGTGATGTAAGTATTAAAGTATTTGGTAACGAAATTGAGAAACTGGCATCGTTAACCGCCAGCATTATCGACATCGCCCGTGACACCGAAGGCAGTGTCGATGTGCAGGCATCCACTATCGAAGGGGGGCGCTACCTGAATGTCGAATTGGTGCCAGAAATCGCTCAACAATACGACATGTCTGTTGTCGAATTCAGTCGTTACCTTAAATCTCAATTAGAAGGCGTCAGCATTTCAGAAATTGTTCAAGGCAAGAAAAAAACCCCATTGGTTCTTGCCATAGGGCAAGAAAGCGAATCAGCCATTAGCTCCATCAAACAATTAAAAGAGCGCTTGTTAGTAATGCCTGACCATCGACTGGTCACCTTACAAGATATAGCAGGTGTTACCTACAAGCACGGCCCTTTGTTGATTGAGCGTGAAAAAGGCAATCGCTTTGCCGTTGTAACCTCCAACGTCACCGATAGAGGCGTAGTGAGTTTTGTGGATGAATTGAGTGAAAAAATAAACCAGCAAATCACTCTGCCAACCGGCTACACCATCGTCTATGGCGGAGAGTTTGAAAACCAACAACGCGCCATGACCAACCTGCTTATCGTTGTACCGGTAGCGTTAACACTGGTGCTCATTATTCTATTCACCACCTTTCACTCACTGAGTAAGGCTGGCTTAATACTCGCCAATATTCCCTTTGCGGTGATGGGAGGCGTTTTTGCACTGTTTATCAGTGGTGCCTATTTATCGGTACCCGCATCCGTCGGCTTTATTGCACTATTAGGAGTGGCGGTACTCAATGGCGTCGTAATGATCAGCTACTTCGAGCAAATACAATTTGTCGTGCCAGAATTACAACAACGCATCATTACTGGATCAGTTCGCCGCTTACGCCCCGTATTAATGACCGCGACAACCGCCATGTTCGGTCTGGCACCCCTGGTATTTGCCACCGGCCCCGGTGCCGAAGTACAAAAACCATTGGCCATCGTAGTCATAGGAGGGCTCATCACCTCTACCATCACCACGTTATACCTTTTGCCACTGTTCTATTATCGACTGGAAAACAAACGCCGAAAAAAATCGCTTAGCCAAAAGCCACACGAACGGAATATGACTGGAAAATAAGCATGGTAAATAAAAGTAAATGCGAGCAATTGATCCTCATTGCGCCAAATGAAATCAAAGAGGACATTGTTGACCAACTGATTGGATTATCACAATTATCTGGATTTAGCCTTAGCGAAATTAACGGCTACAGCCGCGAACATAGTCATTTCGATATTCGGGAACAAGTTGAAGGTTATCGAAAATTCCAGCGCTTTGAAATGTTTCTAGACAGCGATGAAACAGCGGCTGTTCTAATGTCACTAAAACCAGTATGTGCGAGTGCAGCCGTGCGCTACTGGATATTACCGGTTTCAACAGCGGGCAGTTTTGATGCGCTATAAGTGATCGAATTAATCGGAAACCTTGATCGCCCACCCTACGCCCAATAATTGCAACGATAAAGAGGCAAATCCATTACTACGAAAGCCACGAACGATGCGTCAGCAAAGAACGTGGCCGGGGCAGCCGTTTCACTTTTTCGTCAGAGCCGAATTAAATTCGGCTTAATAAGCTTTGTTTCTTGTCGTTAAATTCGTCATCCGTTAACACACCGGCGCTGTGCAATTGCCCAAGTTTTTCGAGTAATACAATTACATCATCGGTCGAAGCATTATCGGCCCTGGCGGTGGATGTATTCTCGACCGTGGCGGTGGCGGCAGGTGCAACGTTTTGTTCTTGGTGATTCACCGATTGATTAGACGACGAACTACTCTGAGATTGGCGTTGTACCCCGTTATTATCCACTTGTGGATTGTTAACCGAAGGTTGCGCAAAGTTTGTATTCTCAGGCTTCGGTAAACCCGCTCCATGAATAATCGGCAAGCTAGAAACCTCAACGGCGCCGTATTGGCTGCTAAAGCTCAGGGAGGTATTTCCACCCTGTTGCTGGCTAACACCACCGATATTGTGATCGAGAGTGTCGTACACAGTGACCTCCCCATTTAGCTCCACCGCAAGACGCTGAGGAAACACCGCGTAACGAATGTTGTTTTGCGCACCGCTGCTAAGCGGGCTGCCTAAATCCACTGGCCACCAATGGCTGCTGCCTGGAGTCCCAGCAGGTATGACAGGAAATACCTGATTGTTGGCCAAGATGTTGGCAAGCTCGTTACAAAGGTTATCAACGGTATTTTTTAACCCATTATTGAACATGTCGCCAACCATTGTCATGCCACCACGCATCCATTGTCCACCGCCACCGAGTTCTGGGCAATTAAACTGGGCCATGCTGCCGCCACCATTATTCACGGCTACTAACATATGCACCACTGCGTCAACACTCAGGTTGTAACGACGGGCAAGATCGTCAACGAGATTTTGGCCAGTTGTAGTGAGGTTTTGCATAATACTGCTTCCTATTGGGGGGAAAGAGATATGAAGTAACAATTCCTGAAGTAACAATGCCTGTCCTACTTGTCGCTTGTTGATTCTGCTACTTGTTGATTGCAATAGCTAGGGGCGTCGAACAAAGCATCACTAACAAATTCTCGGCAACTGCTCGCCAGACAATAGACCGAGCACCGCGTCGAGGGCTGTATCGTTGCGGCAATGTGTCACAGCGTCAACAACTTGGAGAAGTGTTATGCTGAAATACAAACTTTGTGAAGACCATTTTTCTGCCATCTTTTGAGGCACCCTCATGATCCAAATCAAACAAAGATTGCCGCTATTATGTGTTTCGTACTTATTGCTTTTGATGAACCTTGCCGGTTGTGGCGGCTCAAGTAGCTCTTCCGACCAATTGCCACCCGACACAGATGAGTTGCCGACTACAGGAGGCTCTTTGGTCTCGGCGACAAGTGATGCCAGTTTTGTTGGTGCACATTACAGTGGCTCAGGAACCTGCGCCAGCTGTCATGATGGGCTGACGAGCAACGAAGGTGATATGTCGATTGTAAAAAAGTGGTCCACCAGCATGATGGCTAATGCTTCCCGTGATCCCTATTGGCAGGCTAAGTTTAGTTCTGAGCTAAGCCGCAATCCACAGTTGTCAGAGGAGCTGAACAATACATGCTCTCGCTGCCACACGCCCATGGCAAATGATAGTGTTACAAAGTCAGGAGAGACGCCTGAGCTTTTCGGGAGCGGGTATCTCAACCCCGAAAACCCCTATTTTGACCACGCAATGGATGGCGTAAGTTGTAGTTTTTGTCACCAGGTTGAAGATACCCCGCAGCTGGGTACGCTGGACGGCTTTAGCGGGAATTACTCTGTCGCTGAGTACAGCAATAAAGTGGATAGGCCCGCCTATGGGCAGTATCTGGACCCAGTAGTCGGCCCGATGCAAAATAATGTTGAATTCACACCTCAGTTTGGTGCCCACATTCGTTCATCGGCACTCTGCGCCACCTGCCACAATTTGAAAACCCCCTTTGTTGATGACAGCGGCAACATCGCCAGCACATCTCCTGAGACGGAATTTCCAGAACAGATGGTCTATACCGAGTGGGAAAACAGCGTGTTTAGCGGCAATGGCCCCGAGGGAAGCACTTGCCAGAATTGCCATATGCCAACGGTGAGTGAGGATGTAAAAATCTCGGCTAGGCCACCTTGGATTACAGCCCGAAGTGACTTTTCTCAGCATGATTTTCTGGGAGCAAACACGGTTATGATGAGCATTTTGAACAAGCACCGTGATCAGCTTGGCGTATCTGCTCAGGGGTTTGAGGCCGCGATTGAAAAGAATCGCGCATTCCTGCAAACCGCCGCAAACATCCAGTTACTATCGCCCGTTATCAGCAATGGCGAGCTCAGCGTGCAGGTAAAAATCAACAACACCACTGGGCATAAATTACCCAGCTCTTATCCATCGCGTCGTGTTTTTATTCATTTTGTTGTGAGCAATGAAGCAGGGCTAACTTTGTTTGAGTCCGGCGTGCTCAACTCAGATGGCAGCATCAAAGATGTTGACCTTGATCGCGATTCAAGTGTGTTTGAGCCGCATTATGAGGTGATCACTCAGCAAGATCAGGTTCAAGTCTATGAACCCATCATGGCCGACACCAATGGCGATGTGACCCACACCCTACTACGAGCGGCTGACTACCTGAAGGATAACCGTCTGCCACCAAAGGGCTTTAACAAGCTCAGCGTTCCAAATGATATTCGTGTTGCCGGCGCGGCTTTGGACGACGATGATTTTAACAATGGCAGTGATACGGTGACTTATAAGATTAATGTCGGTAACAACAGCAAGCTGACCATAAGGGCTGAACTGAAATATCAGGCTTTATCCTATGGACACCTGCAGGATCTGTTCAAAGATAAACATATTCGTCGGGTTGCCGAATTTAAAGCCATGTTTGACGACGCAAGCATTCGTGCGGAAACAATTGCATCGGTCAGCCTATTGATTGAATGAAGAGAGGGAGAGGGTTCGGGGTTTATCCGCTAATGGAATGTTCTTAGCAGGCTGTTGAAATTCGCTGAATTGAGTCAGGTGCAAGGCAAAATTAAGCGAAAAGGCGGATTTTACAGGTGTAAATGAGCACTTTGAGTGCGATTTTAACGCCGCAGATGGCCAAGTCAGTAGAATTTCAACAGCCTGTTAGAGAAACTTAAGGACATATATGGCCTACATAATTCTCTGCCTACGCTTCACGATGTTTGTTCGCCTGATTGCGTCCTCACGCTGAAAAGTACTCACTAATCTCAGACTCCGCACAACGCGCAAGACTCGATACGGGTGGCAGGCTAGGCCTTGCCCGACAGCGACTTTCACCCTGCAAGTTATGACAAACTTCGCTTGTCGCACTAATGCTTCAATAACCGTCGCAGCTTTGCTGCGTCCGGCCCCGAAGGCGCGTAGTTGATTGACTTGTTATGAGCCTCATACCAAAATTAGGTATATATTGGTATAACGGAGTTGAGATATGGCCAAAAATACGAGCATAACCCTTGGTGAGCACTTTGATAGCTTCATTGCCCACCAGATTGAGAGCGGTCGCTATGCCTCTGCTAGCGAGGTTATCCGCGCCGGATTAAGAGCACTTGAAGATAGTGAGAGTAAACTTTCCGCACTGCGTCAAATGCTCGCCGACGGCGAAGAAAGTGGCACAGCAGAATACAGTTACGATAGCTTTATAACTGAACTTGATGAAGAAAGCGGGCAATGAGTGCATTTACTCTAACCCAGCGAGCCAAAAATGATTTGACGTCTATCGCTAAGTTTACAGACGGTCGCTGGGGGCGAGTGCAACGTAATACTTACATCAAGCAATTTGATGAAGCTTTTCATATGCTGGCCGAGTCTCCCTCAATAGGGAAAAACTGTGACTTTATTAAGCTTGGATATCATAAATTCCCTCAAGGGAGCCACATTATATTTTACAAAGTTGCACCAAATAAGAACCTCGAAATAATACGAATACTCCATAAAAACATGGATGTAACTTCAAGGCTTGGTGACTTATAAGGCCAAGGTCATAGGAACTAACATACACTGCGGAACCTGGAGGCAAATCAAGCTGTCATGGAAGCTTGCTACAGCTTAAATTATTGAGGCCCCGAAATAGAAAAACTGGAATTTACTGTTGGGCTGATTCCACCTCATCAAATAAGGCCCTTCGTGGTTGGAAATAAAAATGTCCTCAACGATGCCATAGCAATTGCAAAAGCTTCTTTTCGCCCAAAACCACTTTTGTGCCCGTAAAAACCCTGACTCAACAAGACATTCAAGGTTTGCACAGGATACTAGAGCGCTATGTAAAAGCAAGAACGTCGATAGACAATCAATTACGAGGCCTTGTGGGTGATAAGGCGGCAAGGAGTAAAGATAAGAAAGGCGCTTGGTATTTTTTGCCTAAAAAACATTGACGGCGCTGGAGTTTCCATACACGTCCTTTAGTAACAATTTCTTCGGACTTGAATCCGCCTTTTATTTCAAATGTAACTGGATATACTCAAGATTGTCTTGGTACATTGAAACAATAATTCGCCCTCTATCTCCTCTTAATTCTATCGTTTCATCTGCTTCTATCATTTCATTTGCTGTTCTGGTCAACAAAACCGGA
>DFBZ01000041.1 GCA_002366835.1 Gammaproteobacteria bacterium UBA3067 | reverse complement strand
AGCCACCATCACAGACAATGGCTTTCGGCAATTTATCATACTGTTGCTGATGGGCATTAATAACGGGAAGAAAAAGTGTGGTGTCTGTAGGATTGCCATTCTCAATGGACAAATACGTAATGAACCCATTTTTTTCACTGCTTAAATTTATCTTATGACCGTAATGAACATCTCTGAATCCTTTGATGATAACGTCCGTGTGCTCTTCAAAGATCCTCACAATTTTTCAGAGGCCGGTACCTTTTCTTTTTGAATAACACGCTGTTGTGTTTGGTCGATAACTTTTAGCAGTAATTTTTTATAGTGTTCAACATTTGCTAACCATTGTTGAGATTTTTCATGTGAGCTGTTTTTAATGTCGTCATGGTCAAGCGCTCTCTTTGCTTGCTTCAATACCGTGCGCGCAATGCGTAAGTATTTCGGGTAAAGTGCTTCTTTTTTAGCATTTTTAGCGTTAAAAATGCTAAAAGCTAATGGTTTCGATGTTTTTCTCTGATCTGTAAATTGCAACTTAATGCCCGTTTCATCGTGGCTTTTTGCAAAGAGTCGGCTTAATTGCCTATGTAAATTCTTGTATTTCAAGAGGTTAATTGTTTATGGGTGGGCACTAGCTAAGTTTTTTGAAAACTTGTAACCTTTTTAGGCTCTTATCCTAACAACTACAGCCCCCATTTAGCACCGTGGTGCATTGTAGGCATTCTCGCGGGAGTTTCATGGTTCGCGAATCTCCCCAGACTGTTCATTATGAAGAGCAACGGAACCTTTTCACAGGCTACGGTCGTAAAAGTTTTGCAAATTTATTGTGCTAATGAGTGGTTGATATTGACTGATTGGACGATGCTCATATAATGCACAGGAAAATAAAGCAGAAGACTTAAGGCGGATATGAATACTTTCTTTTGGCCAGTCAGGCGCTGTTGTGTTAATAAACTGGAGAAATAAAGTGTCTACTAACCAAACTGCTGAGTTAAAAGCAGGGTATGCCCTGCGAAATGTCGGGCTCCGCAGAGAGATTTATCAGAACACGCTCTTTGTGCTCCGTTGCTGGATCACCGGAAAGCAGAACGAAAAGGGGTGGATCCACTCTCGAACGAAAAGGTATATCGATGTGCTTTTCTCCATAAGCGCGTTGGTTTTATTGCTCCCATTGATGGCGGTCATAGGGATAGCTATCAAATTAAACAGTCGCGGCCCCGTTTTTTTTACGCAAGATAGAACTGGCTATATGGGACGTCGTTTTAAGATGTATAAATTTCGGACAATGGTAGATAATGCGGAAGACATTAAGGGCGATGTGAAGTATATGAGTCATCATGCGTTAGACTCACCGGATTTTAAGATAAAAGATGATCCCCGTATTACCCCATTCGGTCTTTTTCTGAGAAAGTATAGCCTTGATGAGTTGCCCCAAATCTATAATGTTTTGAGGGGGGATATGAGTTTGGTAGGACCTCGGCCGACGTCCTTTTGCGTAAGAACCTATAAGCCCGATCATTTGTGCAGGTTGGCCTCGCGGCCTGGGCTCACCTGTATCTGGCAGATATCGGGAAGAAGTAATATTGATTTTGACGGTAGAGTTGAGCTTGATAGGCGGTACATAGAAAACCAAGGGCCCTGGCAAGATCTAGTCATTCTCCTTAAAACCCCTTTTGCTGTACTAAAGGCGGATGGCGCGTATTAACTGTAATCGAAGCATAGGCGCGTATAAATGAAAGCACTACATCCGAGCAAGCTAAATCTGACTGCTTCAATACTTGATGGGGACGCTAGATCGCTTTACATCACCGCCCCGCACGGTGGCGCAGGTGCTTCGACATGCGCTTTCTCGCTTGCAAGTAGTCTTTCTGCCGCTAACCCAGAATGTAATTTGATTCCCGATGAAGATGTCGGCTATACGTCGCATCGCAACGAAGAGGGTGTGGATAGCGCAAATAGCTTTTCTGACCTTGTCCATCTAGGAGGTCTAGATCTCAAGCTTCCTAACCCATATTTAAATCGCACGTTATTGATTGATGGTAATCCCGGCCCTAATTCACTTACGAGTAAACTGGGTTTCGAGGGTAAAATTGGTATATCTGATCTTATTCTTTCAGATGGGGCAGGGGTGATTTCTAAAGTAATCTATCAACTGGACGATGAGCGATTTCATCTTATCCCCTCGGGCCAATTCAGCTTAGGCCGCTTAGTGGGCCAGGAGAGCGCCATCCTTAAGTGCCTTATTGAAAATCTAAAAGGGTCTTATAGATATGTTGTTTACGACGGCCCTCCTACCCAAAATAATAGTGAAACTTTAGCAATAGCGTCTGCTTTTGATGGCGTCGTGATGGTGGTAAGTAGTAATCAAACGAGGATTGGGGTCGCTCAAGCCGCTAAAGATAGCCTTGTACAAAGTGGGGCAAATGTTATCGGCGTTATATTTAATCGCCGAAAATATTACATTCCAAAATGGGTATACGAATTACTTTAGGCGCAGCTTCTTTTTCTGTAAAGGTGGCGGAGTTTACAATGTTGCAAAGAGGCAGTAATGCAATCAAATTATAACGACGGGTCGTTTAGAAGTGTACTGAATATATTCTTTGCGAATTTGCCATTTATGCGCCGTATTTTTTTAGTGTGCGTTGCTGTTTCTCTTCTGGCGCCAGCGCTTAGTGAGAAAAAATACGTGCCGACTGGCGAAATTATGGTTTTGTCCAAAAAAATTGCCCAGGGGAACCGAGGAGAGGTCGGCATGGCAACCGGCGTAAGATATATCCCCGTAAGCCTTACCGATATGGAAACTGAAAATAACATCCTACGGTCACTTCCGGTTATTAGAAAAACTGTTACCGACCTCTACACTGACGGATTGCTCCACATAGAGTCTAGCTATTTTGATGAGCAAATTGTCGAGCCGCTCAAAGAAAGGTTTTCGAGCCTGCTAAACTTGACGACATCATCTGAAATGATGGATGAAGATCAGTTAGCGATTAACGAACTTGTCAAATTAGCCGTCGCTAGCTTAAATATTTCAACTATACCTGGGTCTAATATAATATTGATAAGCTTTGAAACTGAGAATCCTGAGGTTGGTTCGGCGTTTGTAAACAAGTTGATGGATAATTATTTTGTAAAAAGACAAGAGTTAATAACAAATGAATCTTCGGTTGCTTCTTTTTTGAAAAAAAAGGATGTGTATAAAGAACGGATAAAACGGCTAGAGAAAAATAGGGTTGATCTTTTAAATAAACATGGAATTACAAGCTCCAAAGAGGAGCTGTCTCAGGTTTTGCAAAATATAAATCGAGAAAATATAGAGCTAAACCGATTAATAGACACGCACTTAATGGAAAAAAGTTGGTTGGTTTACATTAATACGCAATTGGCTACCTTAAAGAAGGCGCCACTAAAGAGTTTTTCATTTCCCTATTCCTTTGATGGGTCAGGAGCGTCGAAAGGGGCGTATTATGTTGACGCGGAAATGAAGCAGCAAGTTCAAAAAATAGCATCTATGCAAACAGAATATGCAACAGTTTTATTATCATTTAGGCGTGATACCGATGCCGTCTCCATGCTTTCAAAAGAGTTGTCAGAGCAAAAAACAAGACTGATAAACCTAGTGAATAACAGAGTTCTGGAAAGGTCGGAGAGCCTAAGATTATTAGAGGAGGCTATTAGAAATAAGGAACTCCGTATTCGTAACTATAGAGAGAGAGTAAATACGCTCAATACCGTTACATCTTTAGAGGATGAGATAAGTCTAGAGTTAACCGCTGTCAGTGATACATATTTTAGGCTTAATCAGGTATACGAAGAAATGCGTTCTAAACAGCTTTCTGAACTGGATGATTTTTCGAACGTAAAGGTGCTTAGTCGAGCAACTATACCCCTAGAACCGAGTACGCCATCAGCGATGTTGATTTTTGCCTTAAGTATCTTTGTCAGTATTGTTATTGCAATTACGATGGGAATGGTAAGAGAATATTTTGATCGCCGCTTTCGCTATCCTGAGCAGGCATTGACTGAATTAGGTGTTCCCACCGTTGCGATTTTTGATGACTCACAACCGGGGCCTAATTCCTCTAGCTTGCGCATAACTGTTGATCAACACTGATGACTAGTACGAAAAACGATCCTTTTGTCGTTCATTTGATTTGCTCCTCCGGGTTTTATGGCGCAGAAAAGGTAGTTTGTAATTTATGCCAGGATCTGCCAGTAAAAAATATGGTGGTTCTCTGTTTATCAAATCCCAATGCTGCAATATCGCCCTTCAAAAATTCTGTTGAGCGGTATGGCGTTAAATTCTATAGCTTAAAAAATAGTACCTGGCAGGCCATCAGAGATCTAATTGGTCTCACTAAGGAACATGATTCCGTTGTTGTTCATGCTCATGGTTACAAAGAAGTCTATATTGCATGTCTTTTTCAGGCATTTAGAAAGTGTAAAATTATTGTCACGCAGCACGGATTTACCGCCAGGAATTTTAAATCAAAATGCTATAACTTGCTAAATTTGGTGCTTTGTCGATGGGGTAAGATAGATAGTGTCGTTTGCGTAACAAAAGATATCTTCCTTCTTCATCAAAATTTCGGCGTGCCCACCCGGCGATTAGCTTT
The DNA here is from genome assembly GCA_002366835.1 of Gammaproteobacteria bacterium UBA3067. Lineage (GTDB taxonomy): Bacteria > Pseudomonadota > Gammaproteobacteria > Pseudomonadales > UBA3067 > UBA3067. The sequence goes on along the minus strand of DFBZ01000041.1, from coordinate 497 downwards.
ATTGCGTAACGGCATCCCTGTTCAAACTCGGTTGGATAAAGTTAGCGCGAGAGCGCATATGGAAGCGCGCTATGGCGTGCCTCACGGGGTTCCCGTTATCTTATATGCTGGGAGGTTGAGTGATGAAAAGGACCCTTTGCTATTTGCTGATATTGTTCGAGAGCTGAATGCCGAGCAGGTTTATTTTGTTGCCCTTATCGCCGGAGAAGGCCCTTTAGAAAAAGAAATTGCCGGGAGGCTAGAGGCACTAGTATTAGCTGAACACGTAAAACTTCTGGGGTTTGTAGAGAGTATGGATTCGTTGCTTGCTGCGGTAGATATTTTATTTCTCACATCCAAAACGGAAGGTACACCCATGGTTGTTCTTGAGGCAATGGCTCAAGGCTGTCCAGTCATTGCATCTGATGTGGGAGGATTGGCGGAAATAATAGAAAACAGCCAAGATGGGCTGCTTGTTGGCTCTAGAGACCCCAGGCAATATGCCGCACATTGCATAG
>DFBZ01000031.1 GCA_002366835.1 Gammaproteobacteria bacterium UBA3067 | reverse complement strand
GAGCGCATCGCCATGTACCTGCAAGGTGTAGACAGCATCTACGACCTCGTATGGACAGAAGGCGAGTTCGGCAAAATCACCTATGGGGATGTCTATCATCAAAATGAAGTGGAAATGTCTACCTTCAATTTTGAACATGCCAACACAGAAATGTTATTCAAAGCCTTTGATGATTACGAAAGAGAAAGCCACCGCCTTATCGAATGCGGCTTACCACTGCCCGCATACGAATACGTATTGAAGGCATCCCACACCTTTAACCTGCTTGATGCCCGCCGTGCCATTTCCGTTACCGAGCGTCAGCGTTTTATTCTACGGGTACGCACCCTCGCCCGCGCCGTTGCCCAGATTTATTTTGATTCACGCCAGGCGCTGAACTTCCCCTTGGCCGACGAAGCCATCAAACAGCAAGTTCTTGCCACACTCGCTAATAAAGGAGACAAGTAAATGTCTGCCGCACAAGACCTGATATTTGAAATCGGCACCGAAGAACTGCCTCCCAAAAACGTGCAAAAACTTGCCGCCAATCTCGCTTCTTTATTTGTCCAGGGCCTAAAGGAACAAGGCCTACAATTCGATAGCTTCACCCACTACGCCAGCCCACGCCGCATTGCCGTATTCATCAAAAACCTCGCCATGCAGCAGGACGACCAGCACATCGAGAGGCGCGGCCCATCCACCAAGGCCGCCTACGACAAAGAAGGCAATCCTTCCAAAGCACTACAAGGTTTCGCGCGTTCTTGCGGCGTAGAACCAGACCAACTCAGCACCCTCGAAACCGAAAAAGGCAGCTGGTTGGTTTTTTCCAAAACCGAAGCCGGCAAAGAAACCAAGGCCCTGCTGCCCGCCATTGCAGAAACAAGCATTCAGCAGCTACCCATCGCCAAACGCATGAACTGGGGTGCCAACAAAACCGGATTCGTCCGACCCGTTCACTGGATTTTATTCCTTCATGGCGAGCAAGTAGTGCCCTGCGAATTACTCGGCAAACAAGCGGACAACATCAGCCACGGCCACCGTTTCCACCATCCAGAAGCCATTACTATTAGCTCACCCAGTGAATATGCCTCACAGTTAGAAAGCATCGGTGGCGTTATTGCAGACTTCGAAAAACGTAAGACACGCGTTAAACAGCAGGCCCTGCAGGCCGTCAATCAAAACCAACAAGTGATTATTAACGAAGACCTGCTTAATGAAGTGACCGGTCTGGTGGAACAGCCCCATACACTACTCGGCCAGTTCGAGGAAGGTTTCCTTGAAGTCCCGCAAGAAGCGCTGATTTCCGCCATGCAAGAACATCAAAAATATTTCCCCGTGGTGGATGAACAAGGAAAACTACAACCTTATTTTGTCATCACCGCCAACATTCAAAGCAGCCGCCCTGAATCCATTATCAGTGGCAATGAAAAAGTTATTCGCCCTCGCCTGGCCGATGCGAAATTTTTCTATGAAACAGATAGCAAACAAAAGCTGGAAGAAAAAAACGACACCCTGAAAAATATCGTATTCCAAAATAAACTGGGAAGCGTATACGAAAAGGTGGAACGCAACAGCCAGCTTGCAGCCAGCATTGCTGAAAAAATCGGTGCTGATATCGCACAAAGCTCTCGCGCCGCATTACTGGCCAAGGCCGACCTTGCAACAGAAATGGTGGGGGAATTCCCCGACCTGCAGGGTACTATGGGCTACTACTACGCCCTCAAAAACGGTGAAAGCGAAGGCACCGCACTGGCAATTAAAGAACACTACCAGCCCAAATTCGCCGGCGACGATCTCCCAAGCTCAACAAGTGGTCTCAGTGTCTCCCTAGCGGACAAACTCGATACCCTGGTCGGTATTTTTGGCATAGGACAAATTCCCACCGGCGACAAAGACCCCTTCGCACTACGACGCGCCGCCCTGGGTATTATTCGAATTATTATCGAAAAAGCCCTGCCACTTGACCTTGAAACATTGATCGACGAAAGCCTTAGCCTTTATGGTGACAAACTCACTAATGCGAATGCCAAAACCGATGCCCTTGACTTTATCCTCGGCCGATTTCGCGCCTACTATAAAGACCAGAACGTGGCGACAGAAATCATACAGTCTGTAGAAAGCTTAAAACCCACACGGCCATTGGATTTTGACCAGCGCATCAAAGCGGTGGAAAAATTTGTTGCCCTGCCCGAAGCCAAAGCATTAAGCGCTGCCAACAAACGGGTACAAAACATTCTCAGAAAACAGGATAAAACCTTTTCCGGCGAAACCCTGAACACAGAACTATTAATAGAAAGCGCCGAAAAAGAACTTGCCGCAAAAGTGCTTGAAAAAGAAAGCCTGTTATCACCGTTATTTGAGAGCGGTGATTACAGCGCAGCGCTATTACAACTTGCTGATTTACGGGAAGACGTCGATAGCTTCTTTGATCATGTTATGGTTAATGCTGAAGACGAAGCGCTGCGTAATAATCGTTTATTATTGCTATCGAAACTGAGTGCTTTATTTATGGAAGTGGCGGATATTTCTGTGTTGTCGAATTAGCAAGTTATTTACCGCTTCCTACCAGAATATTAAACATGAACTATATAATGTCTCGCAAGAAACACATGCAGCTCATTTTATTATGGGGGCTACTTACAGCTGTCCTGCTACCTACCGTATTAGATCTCGCAACGTTTTCATTGGTATATTATGCGGCGACGTTTACGCTCTTCAGAAAAGAAATTAAATCCATCTGGGCTAATACTCGGAACGTGTGGATAGGGCTGTCTATTTTCCTTTGCATCGGCATATTTTGCTCGCAACTTCCGGAAAAATCAGCAAAAGCCGCTTACGATATCATACGCTTTCTAACGCTATTTTATTTTGCCGCGCCATTATTAAAACATAGCACTGACAAAGAGCTAACAAGATCTCTTTTTGTCTTTAGTGCTTTTATCGGTTATACCTTCCTGGCTATCACTATATACTTTCAACTTTACGACAACGTCATATTTATTCGAGACAGTATATCACCCTACGCAAAATTTGGGATTGGAAGCCACAATCACATCTCTACAGTTACTGCAGCATTTCTCGTGCTGTCATTGTCACTTGCGCTCACTGAAATAAAACTTAAAGATATATTAATACTAGTGCTGCCTTTGTCCTATTGCATCATTGTTACACTCTCCAGAGGAAACATAGTCGCCGTCATTTTTTCCTCCACATTCTTACTATTTTACCACTTTAAATTTTCATGCAAAATTTTTACCTCAGTACTTGCAGTATTTATCTTTGCATTTATTTATATATTTTTCTTTTTAGAGTGTAACAATGACTCTTGTAAACTAAATATTTTTGCCCGACAGTATATCTATCAAGATACACTTGCACTCATTTTGGATAAGCCTTTTTTTGGTTATGGATTATCAGTATTTAAACATGTCAGCGGCATACAAGAATTTGGAGAAAACATTGTCATGCCTCACAACTTGACCTTGGAGCTCTTATATTCTGTGGGGTTAGTTGGAACAGTTATTTTAATATTTTCAATGCTAATATGGATGAATAAAAGCGGCTGGGACATACGAAATATTTTCAGCTCTCAACGACTACCTCTCCCCGTAATCATGGCTCTATCCATGTTGATCTATCTATTTACACGTGGCTTATTTGACCTGAAATTAGTAAGCTCCGTCACCTTTGGACTAATCGCATTTTCTTTCGCTCTTTTGTGTTCACGCCCACGAAAGCCATACTCACCACAAACCACAGTATAGTGCGCATAGTCATACAATATCGGCTTATATCCTGGATATTAAGGTATAGAAAATGTGTAAAATTTATATCATAAATCTACAAGAAAGCGCTGACCGACGCAGCAGGATGATCAAGGAACTGGAGTTACTCGCCCTCACTGATTTCGAATTTATTTCAGCTGTTAACGGCAAAAACTTGCACCCTAAGGAAATTCAGAAAAATTACGACAACACGCGGGCTTTAGATATTACTGGACGTGAGTTCACACAAGGTGAAATTGGATGCGCCCTAAGCCACCAAAAGGCTTACGCAACCCTACTGAAATCCAACAATAAATATGCGCTCATCCTTGAGGATGATATTGACCTTTCCAGCGACACACCAGAAATACTTCAAAATGCAGGCGAATGGTTAAACTCTAGCCAACCACGAATATTACTGCTTACATCACTCAAAGGGTTTTGTACGAAGCCAAGCTCTATTTTAGCAAAACACTATAAGATGGTGGACGTTAAAAAAGCATGGTGGGGAATGGGTTACTTGATAAATCGGGCAGCAGCGGAACAGCTTATTTCCGTCAATCGAAAAATTTGGCTGATGGCCGATGACTGGAGCGAATACAAAAGGAACTCCAACATTACAATAAAAGGCTTGGATCCCTGGGTAATACAGCCCGCCGTAGCATTAGCCTCCATTCTCGAGGAAGATAGAAAAAATAATAGAGCGAAAAAAACCAGAACAACCAAGTATATTATGAAAAAGCTAAGAGAAAATATTTGGCTAAAAGTAGTTGAATACCTACTTTGGCGACCTTTTAAAGGATTTAAAAAACATTAGCACTGAACATATCAACACCGGTAGAAAAGCACACCATACAATAGTCAGCCTAAGCTTTTTTCTTTAATACTTGTATCGATGTAGATGTGGGGCCATATAAGCCTAGGTCTTGGCCTATGGAACAAACCGTCAAGTAATAAATATACCGCCAAGGCTTAGTTAAAAATTTTCTGAAGAAAAACTTAGGATATTTATAAAAAAGCTTTACCTGAACTAGATGCTTCGATTTACTTATGGCCCTATTTTGTCCATCCTTATGCTTGCGGCATTTTAGTATCGGTTCGGATAACAGGCGACCTTTTATACCATGGTGCCAAAGCCGGATAAACAGTTCCCAGTCTTCTCTGACCACAAGCCCTCTATCAAACCCACCTTTCTCTATTAATTTGGATTTCTCGAAAAGGCAGGTTACCGAAATATAATTCCCTTTTGCCAATGCTTTTGAACAGAACTGTCTTGAGGGAAACAAGCCTGTTTTTTGATCAAAATACTCCATTTGACCATAAATATAGCCAATATCGGCCTTAGAACCACACATCAAGTTATACAATTTTTCTACTGCCATAGGCATTAAAATATCGTCAGCGTCAAGAAAAATAACATACTTACCTTTCGCAAAGCTGAGCGCATTATTTCTCGCAGCGCAAACTCCTTGGTTTTCTTGGGCAAGTATCGTGATATCAAATTGGGAAGCAACATCCGGGCTGTTGTCGGTCGAACCATCATCAATAAACAAAATTTCGATATTTGGATAAGTCTGTGCCTGCGCCGAACGAATTGTTTCCGCTAAAAAATCTGCGTAGTTATAGTTGGCAATAATAATCGAGACCAAGTCTGACATATGAGGATATCCACCTATACACTCTAGTGCTCGCCATTATTATAGGCACAGAGGGATCAAAGAAAAAGACGAGTTTTGGTAGCTGAAATCACTAAAGGTTTCCAATTAAGCCAAGCGCTACCGCCCAAAAAAAAGTAGAATATGTCGCTAGTTTAAACGTAAAAAACATTCACTCCAAATCTAAGTTATTCCTTTTCAGGTAGGTGTTTCAATGCAGAATTTATCGATATTGCGTCATTGGGGTCGGTGGGTATTATGACTCGGCAATCTAGGTTGCTAGCGCACCTCAACCAAGCCCAAAAAGACGCCGTAATTGCCGAACAACCTCGCCTCTTGGTGCTTGCCGGTGCGGGCAGCGGTAAAACGCGGGTGCTTGTGCATCGTATCGCCCACCTTCTTCAACAGGGCGCTCGGCCCCACGAGGTGATGGCGGTCACATTTACCAATAAAGCCGCTAATGAAATGCGTCAACGGGTGGAAGATCTTACCGGAATCAATACCCGCCCCTTGTGGATCGGCACCTTTCATGGGCTGGCCTTTCGTTTTTTGCGCCACCACCATGCTGCTGCCAATCTTCCAGAAGGTTTTCAGATCATTGATTCCGATGATCAACTTCGTCTGATAAAACAAGCGCTTAAGGCCCTGGAGCTGGACGACAAACGCTGGCCAGCCAAACAAGCACAGCATTATATCAACAAACAAAAAGACGAAGGTTTACGGCCACAACATATCTCTGCACATACCCCCATAGACGAAACCTGGCTACGTATTTATCAGCACTATGAGGAACAGTGCCAGCGCGCCGGCTTAGTAGACTTCGCTGAACTGCTGTTGCGCAGCCACGAGCTTTGGCTCAACTGCCCCGACATCCTTAGCCAATACCATCACCGTTTTCGACATATTCTGGTGGACGAATTTCAGGATACCAACTCGGTGCAATATGCCTGGTTGCGCATGCTGTGTAGCCCCCAGTGCTCCCTTACCCTGGTGGGTGATGACGACCAGTCGGTATACGGCTGGCGCGGCGCAAAGGTGGAGAACATTCAACGTTTTAACCAACAATTTGAAAACTCCCGCGTTATTCGGCTGGAACAAAATTACCGCTCCACCAGTAACATCCTTAACGCGGCCAATGCCGTTATCGATAAAAACACTGGGCGGCTGGGGAAAACCCTGTGGACGGATCAAGGCGACGGCGAAGCCATTCAGCTTTTCTGTGGTTTTAACGAAATAGAAGAAGCGCGCTTTATCGTTTCTAACATTCAAAGCAAACTCACCAACGGTTACGGGGCTGCGGATTTTTCCATGCTCTACCGCTCCAACGCCCAATCGCGGGCGCTGGAAGAAGCACTCGTCCGAGAACAAATCCCCTACCGCATCTACGGAGGTTTACGTTTTTTCGAACGGGCTGAAATCAAAAATGCACTGGGCTACCTCAAATTGGTCACCCATCGTGACGATGACAGCGCCTTTCAACGTATCATCAATACCCCGCCACGGGGCATTGGTGCAAAAACCGTAGAAACCATCGTCAACACCGCCCACAGCCAGAAACTCTCTTTGTGGCAGGCATTAGAGAAGCTGCTTAACGAAAACGCCCTAAAAGGCCGTGCCCGCACTACCCTCAGTGCATTTTACGAACAAATAAACCAACTTGACGCAACGCTCAGCCCCCTTGACCTCGGGGATAAATTCGAACGCATTATTGAATCCAGCGGCCTCATTCAACTTTATGAAAAAGAGGGCGAAGTGGGCCAAGGTCGTATCGAAAACTTGCGTGAACTCGTCGCCGCCTGTGAACAGTTCGAACAAGTAGACGAAGAACTCGATGCCACTGCCCAGTTCCTCGACCATGTTTCGCTAGAAATGGGGGAGCGCGGCAGCGCAAAAGACGGGCCCGCCGTACACCTGATGACCATGCACGCCTCGAAAGGTCTGGAATTTCCAGTGGTGTATCTCACCGGCTTCGAAGAAGGCATTTTCCCCGGCCAAAGGGCCACTGAAGACCAGCAACAACTCGAAGAAGAACGTCGCCTTTGTTATGTCGGTATCACCCGCGCCAAAGAACAACTTTACATTACCCGCGCTGATAGCCGTCGCCTTTATGGGGAGGAAAAATATAACCCAGCCTCACGTTTCCTGGCTGAAATTCCACCAGAACTCACCCATAGCCAGCAGGACACCATCTCCATTTCACGCCCAGGCATGGTTTCTTCCGGGTTCTCAAGTAAATCCTCTTCAGGCTTTTCCGATAATTTCTCTGATGGCTTTTCTAATAACATGTCTCAGGACAAAGACGCCGAAGCACCCTTTAACCTAGGGCAAATCGTGTTTCACCAAAAATTTGGAGAAGGCGTGGTATTAAAATATGAAGGCCGAGGAAAAAATGCGCGCGTACAGGTAAACTTCAAACGCGCTGGCAGCAAATGGCTAGTTCTACAATATGCACGCTTGGAAGCAATTTAACCGAAACAAAAGAACATAAGGGACTCTTAGCCCATGAAACGTAGAAATTTTATTACCGCCCTGGGCGTTGGCGCGGCTGGCGCTACGCTCAGTGCCTGTGGACAACAAGATCAGCAGGACTGTGACAATCAAACTTCCAGCAACGTTACTCCAGAACAAAAGTTCAAATGGAAACTCGTCACCTCTTGGCCGAAAAACTTTCCCGGTCTGGGGACAGCACCAGAGCGTTTCGCACGCATTGTAAAAGACATGAGCAAGGGCCGCCTGGATATCCGTGTTTATGGCGCGGGGGAACTGGTTCCCGCACTGGAAGTGTTTGACGCCGTATCCGGCGGTGCTGCAGAAATGGGGCACAGCGGCCCCTATTACTGGAAAGGTAAAAGCCCCGCCACCCAGTTTTTTACCGCCATCCCTTTCGGTATGAATGCCCAGGAAATCAACGGCTGGATTCACTACGGCGGCGGCCTCGAATTATGGCAAGAGCTCTATGCTGAGTTTAACCTTATCCCTTTTTCTGGGGGTAATACCGGCGTACAAATGGCGGGCTGGTTTAATAAAGAAATCAACTCACTGGAAGATATTAAAGGCCTGAAAATGCGCATCCCCGGCCTGGGCGGCGAAGTCTTTAAAAAGCTTGGCGGCATCCCCGTTATGCTACCCGGCGGCGAACTATTCACCGCCCTGCAAACCGGCACCATCGATGCCACCGAGTGGGTCGGCCCCTACAACGACTTGGCCTTCGGCTTATACAAAGCCGCCAAATACTATTACTACCCCGGCTGGCACGAACCCGGCTCCATGCTGGAGTTCACCATCAACAAAGACAAGTTCAACAGCCTGCCGGAAGATCTTCAAGCCATCATCACCCACGCCGCCCGCGCCGTTAATCAAGATATGCTTGATGAATACACCGCCCGCAATAACACCGCATTAAAAACACTGGTGAATGAACATAAGGTAGAGCTTCGACAGCTTCCGGATGATGTATTAAGAAAACTACGCGATACGGCCACGGAAGCCGCAAAAGAAGCCGCTGCCTCTGACCCCATGACACAAAGGGTTTACGACTCTGCCTTTCAATTTATGGAAAATGTGAAGGCTTATCACCGTATTTCTGAACATGCTTATTATAATGCGAGAGAGCTGTAGAATCGGCGGCGATGATATAGGCAATAATAAATGCCTAAAGATCTTCAGTTTGAAGTTCTGTCTAGTCAGCTATAATTACTCACCGGTATGCCACACAGTTTTCACGAAAAAATTTAATACTGACTAAACACTACACTTCCACCACAAACGCAAGGAATGCCCGTTGAACAATTCGTCCTCCCAGACAAGCAGCCCAACCCTTATCCCTGTTATTTTGGCGGGTGGCGTCGGCAGCCGCTTATGGCCAGTCTC